>NZ_JBSFTY010000058.1:0-64618 GCF_053591515.1 Streptomyces sp. NPDC003011 | reverse complement strand
TGCAGATCCACCAGGTCACCTCACTCTTGAGCGGACTGGGCCGTTGACGTCAGCCGACGGTCGTCGTGATCGGCAGCTTCTCGATCCGGATCGACCAGCGCAGGATCTCCGTGACGTCCTCGGCCGCGTCGACGACGTCGTCGTAACCGAGGGCCAGCAGCGCCACAGCCGGCGCGGTGGCGATCAGGCGCACGGTCGCGGCGGTGACGACCGCGCAGGAACCTTCGGTCCCGACGAGGGCGCGGGCCATGTCGAACCCGTTCTCGGGCAGCAGGTGGTGCAGCTGGTAGCCGGAGACCTGGCGCGGGATGCGGCCCAGCTCGGTACGGATCTGCGCCAGGTTGTCGGAGACCAGGCGCCGTACGTCCGCTTCGAGGCGGGCGACATGGCCGGCGTCGCGCGGGTCGACCGGGCGCAGACCGGTGCGGTCCGCGACGGCCCGCACGCCGTCGGCCGTCACGATCTCCAGTGCCTCGATGTGGCCGCCGGTCCGCCCGTCCCGCACCGACCGGTTGCCGCACGCGTCGTTGCCGATCATGCCGCCCAGGGTGCAGCGGCTGTGCGAGGACGGGTCGGGGCCGAACGTGAGCCCGTGCAGGGCGGTCGCGCCGCGCAGCGCGTCGAGGACCACGCCGGCCTCCACCCGCGCGGTCCCGGCGGCCGGGTCGATGTCCAGGATCCGGTTCATGTACCGGGAGAAGTCCAGGACGACACCCGGCCCGACCGCGTTGCCGGCCATGCTGGTGCCGCCGCCCCGCGCGGTGACCGGGACGCCCGCCTCCCGGCAGGCCCGCACCACCGCGACCACGTCGTCGGCGCCGCGGGGGAAGGCCACGGCCTGCGGCGGGACCCGGTAGTTGGAGGCGTCGTAGGCGTAGGGACCGGTCGGGCCGGGGCCGGTCTCCACCCGCAGGCCGGGAGCGGTCTCGGCGAGCCGGGCGGTCAGCCGCGCGAGGGCGTCGCTCATCGTGCCGACGCTCCTGACGTGCCGGCCTCCACCGCGGTCGCCCACGCCTGGAGGCCCTCGTCCACGGCCGTCTCGTCGATCACGAGGGCCGGGATCATCCGCACGACCTGGTTCCAGGCCCCGCACAGCAGCAGGAGCAGGCCCTCGTCGACGGCGGCCCGCTGCACACGGGCGGCGGTCTCCGGGTCGGGGCCGCCGTCCTCGGTGACGAACTCGGTGGCCAGCATCAGCCCGAGGCCCCGTACGTCGCCGATGCCCAAAGTCCGGTCGGCCACCGCCTCCAGACCGTGCCGCAGCCGCGCGCCCATCGCCTCGGCGTTCTCGACGAGCTTCTCGTCCCGTACGACATCGAGGGTGGCGCAGGCCGCGGCGCAGGCGACCGCGTTGGCGCCGTACGTACCGCCCTGCGAGCCCGGCCACGCCTTGGCCATCAGCTCGGCGGAGGCGGCGATGCCGGAGATCGGGAAGCCGCTGGCCAGGCCCTTCGCGGTGACGAGGATGTCCGGGGTGACGCCGAAGTGCTCGTGTCCCCAGAAGCGCCCGGTGCGTCCGACGCCGGTCTGCACCTCGTCGAGGATGAGCAGGAATCCGTGGCGGTCGGCCCGCTCCCGCAGGCCTTCGAGGAAGGCACGGGTCGCGGGCACGTAGCCGCCCTCGCCGAGCACCGGCTCGACGATGATCGCGGCCGTGTCCGCGGGCGAGGAGATCGTCTGGAGCGTGTAGTCGAGCTCCTGGAGGGCGAAACGGGTCGCGGTCTCCTCGTCCCAGCCGTAGCGGAAGGCCGCCGGGAACGGCGTGACGACCACGCCGCTCATCAGCGGCGAGAAACCGGACCGGAAACGGGTGCCGGAGGTGGTCATGGCGGCGGCGGCCACCGTGCGACCGTGGAAGCCACCGTGGCAGACGAGGATGTTCGGCCGGCCGGTCGCCTGGCGAGCCAGTCGCAGCGCGGCCTCGACGGCCTCGCTTCCGGAGTTGGTGAAGAACAGGCTGTCCAGGCCGGCCGGCAGCACCTCGCCCAGCTTCTCGACGAGCTGTTGCAGCGGCTGGTGCATGACGGTCGTGTACTGCCCGTGGACGAGCGTGCCGACCTGCTCCTGCGCTGCCGCCACGACCTTGGGGTGACAGTGCCCGGTGCTGGTGACGCCGATGCCGGCGGTGAAGTCGAGATAGCGGCGGCCGTCCTCGCCGTAGAGGTGGACGCCCTCGCCCCGGATCGCCGTCACGGGTGTGGCCTGGCGAAGGTGCGGCGACAGTGCGGTCATGTTCGTCTCCCGGCCATGTGTCGTGGTGTACGTGACCCGTGCGGTCCGCGTTCCCGCGTGACCGGCGTGGTCCGCGTGACCCGTGCGGTCCGCGTGACCCGTGCGGTCCGCGTACTCCGCGTGGTCTGCGCGGTCTGCGTGGTGTGCGTGGTGTGGGTTCTGCTCCGGCTTCCCGAGCATCCCGGCCGTCCCTGAGCGGGACAACGCGCGATGTGTCCAGCGGAGAGGCGGTGTTCGGACGTTGTGTCAAACCGCGTGGGCCGCGATGCGGACGTCCCGGCCGCACCCACCGGGTGAAACACCTCTTGCGCAGGTCAGCAGGGCTTGTCACAGTGACCGGGCACTCCCCCGCGCTCGGCTTGGCCCGAGCGGGGCACCCCATGGAGACACCGTGACCGAGAACCACCCGCCGATGCGACCGCCGGACACGGACGCCCGGCGAAGCACCGCGTCCGGCCGCGCCCTCACCGTTGCCGACGTGCTGGCGCTCCCCGTCCTGGCCGCCGGACAGCCGCAGGTCGTCACCGGCGCAAGCCACCTCGGACGGCCGGTCCGCTGGGTCCACATCACCGAACTGACCGACCCCGCCTCCTTCCTCAAGGGCGGCGAACTCGTCCTGACCACCGGCATGCCGCTGCCCGACGACGCGGCGGGCGTGCGCCGGTACGTCGACCAACTCGCCGGCGTCGGAGCGGCAGCCCTGGTCATCGAACTCGTCCGGCGCTACCACCGCCCGCCCGAGGCCCTCGTCCACGCCTGTCAGGTCCGCGACCTCCCACTGATCACCCTCGGCAAGGACGTCAACTTCCTGGAGGTCACCCAGGTCGTCCACGCCCTCATCCTCGGCAACCAGGCCGAGGCGATGCGTCGGACCCAGCGGATCCACGAGGCGTTCAGCGCCCTGACGCTGCGCGGCGCGGGACCGGAGGACGTGGTGCGCGCGGCGGCGGAGATGAGCGGCCGCACCGTCGTCCTGGAGAACCTGGTCCAGCACGCGCTGATCTGCGAGCCCTCCGGGAGCACGCTGGAGGAGGCACTCACCGACTGGGAGAAACGGTCCAGAGCGACCCCGCCCGGCGACCGCACGGACCTACGTGGCCCGCAGGGCTGGCTCGCCGCGCCGGTCGAGTACCAGGGCGAACGCTGGGGCCGTGTGGTCATGCTGCCGGCCCGCACCGACGGGCCGGCCTTCGGTCCGGAACACATCACCGTGCTGGAGAGAACGGCGATGGCCTTGACCGTCGCCCGCCTCATCCACTCCACGCCCTGGGAGCGCACCGCGCACCGGCACGCGCTCCGCGACCTCGTCGAGCAGCGCCACCGCTCCGCCGCGGACGCCCACGCTCGCGTGGCCGCGCTGGGCCTGCCCACCGAGCACAGTCACTTCCTCATGGTCGTGGTGGATCTCCCGGCGCAGGACACCACGGCGAAGCCGGAGACCCGGCTGTCCCAGGAACTACGAACGACAGGGGTCCCCGCACTCGTCGGCGAACTGGCCCCCGGCCGCCTGGGAGTACTGCTCGCCCTGAGTCCCTCCTCCGCCTGGCGGCCGGCGGTCGAACGGCTGAGCCGCACGGTGCTCGACCTCGCCCCGCGAGCCGTCGTGAGCGTCGGCACCGAGGTCGGCGACCTCACTGACGTCCCCCGTTCCTTCCACGAGGCGACCCGCGTGGCCGAGGCCACCCCGCCCGACCAGTCTCTCCCGCCGGACCGCTCCTTCCACGAGCTGTCCGATGTCGGCCTGCGCCGCCTGCTGTACGCCCTCCGCGCGGACACCCGGATCCAGGACTACACCGAACGACGACTCGGCCGCCTCATCGACCACGACACCCGGCACGGCACCGACCTGCTGCCGACCCTCCGCCACTACCTGGACGCGGCGGGCAACAAGACCAGCGCCGCACGCCGCGGCGGCCTGTCCCGCGAGACCTTCTACCAACGCCTGCGCACCATCGAGCGCCTGCTCGACTGCGACCTCGAATCCGGCGAACAGCGCACCGAGTTCCACGTCGCGCTCACAGCCCTAGACGTCCTTCGTGTCCGCTGATGAGGATTCAGACCGGGCCATGACCCGACCGAAGAACACGACGTGTGACGTGTGTCTTGACGCGGTCGGAAGTCCGAGAAAGGTCCCAGTTCCCCACTGCTCGCCACTGCTCACCGCTGACCGTCACTGACCATCACCAGCCATCACTGGCCGTCACCGTCTGTACTGGGCGGCGCATCGATCTGCGAGCGCAGATACGCGAGGCCCGAGGTCCCGCCTGTGCCCGCCTGGTCACCGATCATCCGCTCGACGAGCAGCAGGTGCCTCGTCCGCCACCGGGTCACTGCGGCGCGAAGCGCCCGCACCTCGTCGGCCAGCTCCCGCTCGACCGAGTCGTTCCCCCGGGGCGTCGTCGCGCCAGGGTTCGTGGTGGACGCGGCGAGGCCGTCCGGTGCGGTGATCTGCCGGAACAGTTCGGTGAACTGACGTGACTGTGCTCCGCTCGCATGGTCGAGGAGCGGCCGGAACGAGGCGAAGCTTTCAGGGCTCAGGTGGTCCAGGAGTTCGAGGTGACCCTCAAGCAGGCGGATCGCGGCCGTGACACGGCGCAGGGCGGTGACGGCCGTGGGGTCAGGGCCGGAGCGGGCTTGTTGTGACGCCCTTCTCAGGTCCACCAACGCTTGGCTCACCAGCAACTCGGCGGACTGGTGCACGGTGATGAAGAGGCGCTCGTCCGCCCACTGCGCCGACTGGTCGTCAGGGGTTCGGGGCTGCTGGAGGCTCAGGAGGTCGGGGAGCTGCAGATAGCAGGCGTAGGGCGTCTCCATGGGGACTCCGCCTCGGTTCGTGGTGTCGGCCAGGTCGAGCGGGGCGCGACCGGCATCCCCTGTACTGCCGGGGTGTGGCGGTGACGCCGGCGCCCGTCCCGATGATTGACCGCCGGCGGAGAACGCGTGTCACGTCTCGGCCCGAGAGGCTTCCACATCACCCGATCAGCCGCCTTCGCCCTCACCGTGCGCCGGGAGCCTCACTGTGCGAGTGACGGATTCCGTGTCGGTCAGCCGCCGCAGGCGGTTGTCGCCCTGGAGGGGTCAGCGGCAGTGAGGGAGCACGTGGGCGAGATCGGTGCGGGCAGCGGACGAACCCAGGCGGTGGAGGAACTCGCCCGGGACCAGGACGCGAACATCATCGTGACGCTTGCGGGCACCGAGGCCGTGTCGCCCGCCGCGACGCCGGCGGAGCGCAGCCGGTGCCCCTCTCCTTTCTCCTTCATCCGACCCGCACGGCGTCTACGCCCCTGCTCTCGCAGCGTCCGGCGCCGCCGGGCGGGGCAGTGCGTGGTCGAGATTCGGCCTCAGGGACCGGCCTGTGCCGGCTCGCCGGTCCCTGCGCTGCCCAAGGTGCCGGCGTGCAGTCGGGCCCAGACGGTGTCGGCGCGCAGCGGGAGGGTGGTGAAACGGATGCCGGTGGCGTCGCGCAGGGCGTTGGCCACGGCGGGGGCGACGGGGTTGAAGGCGGCTTCACTGCCGGGTTTGGCGCAGAGGAGGTCATCGGGATCGGGCGTGCGGACGAAGCGGACGTCGGTGTGGGGCACGTCGGCGGCGTGCGGGATCGGGTAGGTGCGCAGGTCCGGTGTGGTGACGCGGCCGTGAGGATCGGTGCGCAGGTCTTCCATCAGGGTGGTGCCGATGCCCTGGGCGACGGCGCCTTCGATCTGGCCGCGCAGTTGTCGCGGGTCCAGGACGGTGCCGGCGTCGCTGGCGTGGACGGACTCGAGGAGGGTGACCAGGCCGGTGTCGGGGTCGACGGCGAGACGGATCCACTGGGCGTTCGCCGCCAGGCCGGGGGTGCCGGTGGTGTCGCGGGTCGCCGTGGCGGTGAGCGGTCGGCCTGCTCGGTGCGCGGCTCGGTGCAGCAGGAGCAGGGGCAGGGGGCGGCCGGCGCAGTCGACGGCGTCCTGGCTCAGGCGGCAGTCGTCCGGTGCGGTGCCGGTGTGGGCGGCTGCGGCGTCGAGGACGGCGGCGCGCAGGCGGAGGCAGGCGCCGTGGACGGCGCGGGCGGTGAGGGTGGAGCCTGTGGAGGCGAAGCCCCCGGTGTCGTGGGTGAGCAGGTCGGTGTCGCCCTGACGGACGTGGATGCGGTCGGTTGTGGTGGCCAGCGTGGTGGCGGCGATACGCCGGTGCGCGGTGGTGGCCTGGCTGCCGAACTCGGGGGCGCCGGTGCACAGGTCGTAGGTGCCGTCGGCGCGCAGGGTGACGGTGGCCTGGGCGAGGTGGCCGTCGGAGGGCAGGGTGGGGGTGACGGTGACGGCCATGCCCTGCCCCACCAGCCAGGACGGGCCGGGCAGCGCCGCGGGTGCGGCCATGTGCTGAGCGCGGGCGGATGCGATGAGGTCGAGGCAGCCGGTGATGCCGTGGTCAGCGACAGGTGGCGTGGCGTCGGCCGTCAGGGCCGGTGCGGTCTGTCCGGGACGCAGACAGGCCTGGCGGCGCAGGGCCAGGGGATCGAGGCCGGCGGTGTGGGCGAGTTCGTCGAGGGCGGACTCGACGGCGAAGGCGATCTGGCCGACACCGTAGCCGCGGAAGGCGCCCGCCGGGACGCTGTGTGTGTAGAGCGCCCAGCCGTCGACGGTGATGTTGGGGCAGCGGTACAGGCTCAGGGCTTCGGTGCAGGCATGACGCAGGACGGCCGGGCCATGGTTGCCGTAAGCGCCGGTGTCGCACAGGACGTGCAGCCGCAGCGCGGTGAGCCTGCCGTCGCCGCGGGCGGCGATCGTCACACGCACCTGGAAGGGGTGGCGGGTGGTGGTGGCGAACGACTCGGCGCGGGTGTATTCGATCTTGACGGGCCGCCCGGTCCGCAGGGCGGCGAGCACGGCGATGTCCTCGGTGAGCATCTCCTGCTTCCCGCCGAACGCGCCGCCCAGCCGCGCGGCCGTGACGTGCAGCCGCCCCGGCGGCAGGCCGAACACCTTGGCCAGAAGCCGGCGGGTCAGATGCGGGGCCTGGGTGGCGGTGTGGACGTGCAGCCGCCCCTCGTCGTCCTGCCAGGCGAGGGTGGCGTGGGTTTCCAGCGCGGCGTGCTGCACCCGGTGGGTGCGGAAGGTCTCCTCGTAGCGGTGGTCCGCCTCGGCCAGTCCGGCGTCGAGGTCACCGGTGGCGGTGTGCACCTCCTCGACGACGTTGCCGCCGGGATGGACGTGGAGCGCGCCCGCGGCCAGCGCGTGTTCCGGACCGGTGACGGCGGGCAGGGTCTGGTACGTGACGCGCAGGCGGCGGCAGCCCTCCTCCGCGGCCGCTTCGGTGTCGGCGACGACCGCCGCGACGCGCTGGCCCGCATAGCGCACGACGTCGTCCAGGACACGCGTGTCGGCCGGATCCTCCTCGGCGTGCTCGTGCAGCGCGGTGGAGAAACGAGTCCTGGGCGCGTCCTGGTGGGTCAGGACGGTGTGAACGCCCGGCACGGCGAGGGCACCGGCAGTGTCGATGCCGAGGATGCGCGCATGCCGGTGCTCGGAGCGCACCAGCCTGACGTGCAGCAGCCCGGCGGGATCCGGGCGATCGAGGGTGAAGCGGGCCCGGCCGGTGACGACGTCGTCAGCCCCCGACGGCACCGGCGCACAGGCGTCACCGGCCGCGGTGGCGGCCTGCACATCGGCGGTGCGATCCTCCCGCGACGACCGGATGGCTTCCTCGATGCGCCGGTAGCCCGTGCAGCGGCACAGATTGCCTTTGAGGGTCTCGGTGAGAGGGGTGTCCTGGAACTGGTCCAGGGCGGCGGCGGTCATCACGAATCCCGGGGCGCAGAAGCCGCACTGGAAGGCGCGGGCGGCGGTGAAGGCCTGCTGCACGGGGTGCGGCGGGTTCTCCTCCGACAGACCCTCCACCGTCGTCACCGCCCGTCCCGCGGCGCGCAGGGCAGGGTAGAGGCAGCTGTGTACGGGCATGCCGTCCACGTGCACGGTGCAGGCGCCGCAGTCACCGCTGTCGCAGCCCTTCTTCACTCCGAAGCAGCCCTGCCGGCGCAGATACGTGCGCAGGCACTGCCCGGGTGCTGGTGGCTCGGACACGGGCCGGCCGTTGAGCAGGATCGAGAAGGCCATGTCAGCGCTGCGCCTCCAGTGCCTGCCGTGTCTCCTCCGCCAGGTGCTGGATGAGGTGGCGACGCCACGCGGGGGACCCGTGGGCGTCGTCCACGATCCCCGTTGTGTCGAGCGCCCGCACGGTCGCCGTGCGCAGCCGGGCCGCCGTGGGCAGCCCGCGGAAGGACAGGTGCACGGGGCGCGGGGTGGCCGCGGTGAGCGTGAAGGTGACATCCCCGGCGTCGGGGGCCGAGGCGGCGATCACCAGGGCCGCCGCATGCCCGCCGGGCCGCAGACTCACCCGGCGCAGCACCGTGCGCTGAACCAGGCCCGCGGCCGGCAGCCGCAGACAGCACAGCATCTCTCCCGGCCGCAGACACGTCCGGCCGGCACCGGTGACGAAGTCACCTACCGGCAGCTGCCGTTCGCGGCCGTCGGCGGCGCGCAGCACACACACGCCGTGCAGGGCGACCGCCATCGACACCATGGGCGCGGCCGGCAGCGCCAGGCACACATTGCCGCCCACGGTGGCGCTGTTCCACACCTTGAACGACGACGAGAACGCCCGGCAGCAGTCCGCCATCAGCGCACGCGCATCGGACCAGGGACCATTCGGCCGTACAGCGAAGGCCAGCAGCTCCGCCACCGTGCACGTCGCCGCGACCTCCACCCCGCTCTCACCCGCCACCACCGGCTGCCACCCCATCCGGGACACGTCCCACAGACGGGACACCCCGGGCTGAGGGGTGGAGAACAGCCAGGTGCCGCCGGCCAGCCACGCATCACCTTCCTCCCACCGCACGCCACCGCGCGGGTCGAGCACGGCCCTGACCGCCGAAAGATCCATACCTGTCCGCCTCCACCGGCCGTCGAACGGGCGGCTGCCCGCGCCCGCATCAGTGCCAACCCCTGGCCCGTCACCGTCGTCACGCCGCGTCCGGGTGAAGACCGGGCGTACCTGGCCCGGTCGCGTACGTGAGTCGTGTCGTTCGGCATGGGGTGGGGGGTCCGCACGGCGGATGAGGTCGTCGAGCGGGCGGACGTGGCCGCCGACTGTTACGCGCCGGTGGCCGCTGATGGGGCGTCACGACAAGGGTGGGCGATCGCAGTGCACCGGCCGCACCACCACGCTGCCGCAGACGGCCGGCCGCGTTCTAGCCGTGCTGCCGACCCCGGTCGGAAGCGAGCATCCGTCGACGGCCTGGACGCTGGTAGGACGGACGCCCGCCACCGGCGCTACCCCCGCCGACGCCCCCGCCCGATGCCAAGCCTGACGTCACCGCCGCGCTGACGACTGTTCTCTAGCATTGCGGGAAAGGCGCCGCCAGCGGTGGCAGCACGAGGATGCCGTCTCTCTCCGACGCTGTGACGACGTGTCCGCGCTGCGTGAGAACTCCCGCCATCGCCGCCTGTACGACCGCCCGAATGCCGCCGTCCGGACGGCCGGACCGGTCGGCCGCCAGTGCGTGGAACCCGTCGGAGGCCACCCACCTGACCATCACACCTGCGGGAACCTCACCCACCTGCAGGCCCGACGTCCCGCTGTCCGTCTGCGCCACCAGATGGAAGCCCGCCTGGCTGAGGGCATGCCGGACCTGGACGGCAAGAGACGCTGGTGACGGCATCCCATCCGCCTTCCCCGAATCACGCCGCCCATGCCGTCGGATGTCACAGGGCAGTGCGGCCGGCGATGTTCCCGCCCGGACCATCCGCCGGCACGATCACTGCCGCGACGCGTGTGCCGGCCGGCTCACGGCGCACCTCGTACGCGACGCCTGACTGACAGCGGGAGTGATCTCCAGGCCATCACGCCCCTCGCCGCGGGCCGGTGGCGCCGACGTCCGGTAGGGCCGGACCGCTGCCCCCCACCGACACCCGCACCGGGCCGGACCGTCCCTGATCCGCGGTTCGAGCATGACCGGGCCCGGCGCGTACTTCACCGCGGGTGAACAGTTCGCTGACCACCGGTTGCGTCATCCCCATGGCCCGCTCCGACGCCGGCAGACCGTGCGCGGCCCGCATCCGGGCCAGGAAGCCGGTGGCCAGGTGCCGTGCGGCACCGACCGGCACCGACCGCACTCACGCTGCCCCGCGCAGCATCACACCGCCCACCGTCCTGCCGCCTGCCCCAGCACACCACATCTCAGCCCGCTTCTCAGGACGCGGTTGACATCGCGCTGCGCCATACGCTTGCCTGAGGACAAGGGTTTCCAGCAGGAGGGGACCCACCTCGATCGGGCAGGAGACGGCGTGACCCAGGCCCGCTTCACCGTCTCCCAGCGCACCACCGCCGACGGCGTGCATGTCCTGGCCCTGGCCGGAGAGATCGACTACACCACGGCCGGCATCTTCCACCAGGCGCTCACCGCCCAGGACGGCTCCGCCCGGTTCACGGTCGTCGACTTCGGTGACGTCACCTTCATGGACTCCAGCGGCATCAACGTCCTCGTCGCCGCGAACAACGCGGCCCGGACCCGAGGCGGCTGGCTGCGCCTGGCCGACGTCCCGACACCCGTGCTCGATGTCCTGCACATCGTCGGCCTCGACGACGTCATCCCGCTCTACTCCACGCCAAACCACGCCCTCACGGCGGAAAACGCCGCCTGACCCTCCGCGGCTCCCGACCGGCGGCCGGCCGTGTCGGCCCCGGCCTCCACGGGACGAATCCTCGATGCGGTGTCGTCGCGGTTCCGCGAGCACACCGCCACGGACGACGACGATGTCCCCGGCACTGCTCCGGGAGGCGACCACAGGCCGCCGTAGAAGACTGTCCTGACGGGCTGCACCAGGGGCCTCGTTCCGGGCGGCCATGCCCGGCGCCGTCACCGTTGTCCCTCAGGCCGCCTCGATCACCGCACCTGCCCGAACGGCGCCGCATCGGCACGGCATCTTCGGCACACGGTCGGTTCGGGCCCGAACAGCCCTCTCGGTCCGGATCCCTGAACACCGGCATGGGGGCCACGCGCACACCTCGACCCGGAACTATGTTGTCTCGCCACATGTGCGCTTGACGTGCGCGTTTCTACGGTGTGCCGATACGTACCCGTCCCCACCGCACACGAGGAAGTGGCGTACATGGCCTCCGCAGCACCCGCTCCCCCTTCCCCGAACACCCCCGCCAGCCTCAAGCGCATCGTCGCCGCGTCCCTCATCGGCACGACCATCGAGTGGTACGACTTCTTCCTCTACGGCTCGGCGGCAGCCCTCGTCTTCAACAAGCTGTTCTTCCCCGACTCGGATCCGCTCGTCGGCACCCTGCTGTCGTTCCTGACGTACGCCGTCGGATTCGCCGCGCGTCCGCTCGGTGCCCTGGTCTTCGGGCACTACGGCGACCGGCTGGGCCGGAAGAAGCTGCTGGTGCTGAGCCTGCTGTTGATGGGCGGGGCGACCTTCGCGATCGGGCTGCTGCCCACGCACGCCACCATCGGCACCGCCGCTCCGGTCCTGCTGACCGTGCTGCGGCTGGTGCAGGGATTCGCGCTCGGCGGCGAGTGGGGCGGGGCCGTGCTGCTGGTGTCCGAGCACGGGGACGCACGCCGGCGCGGCTTCTGGGCCTCGTGGCCGCAGACCGGCGCGCCCGCGGGGCAACTCCTGGCCACCGGTGTGCTGTCGCTGCTGACCGCCGTCCTGTCGGACAGCGCGTTCGGCAACTGGGGCTGGCGGATACCGTTCCTGCTCTCCGGTGTACTGGTGATCGTCGGACTGTGGATTCGGCTGTCGGTCGATGAATCGCCGGTCTTCAAGCAGGCGTTGGCGCAGGCCGAGGCGCGCAAGGCGACGCACACGGGGGAGGCCGAGAAGCTGCCGCTCGTGTCCGTGCTGAAGCACCACTGGCGGGACGTCCTGGTGGCGATGGGCGCACGCATGGCGGAGAACATCAGCTACTACGTCATCACCGCGTTCATCCTCGTCTACGCCACCACGTCGGCCGGCCTCTCCAAGCAGACCGCGCTCAACGCGGTGCTGATCGCGTCGGCCGTGCACTTCGCCGTGATCCCGGCCTGGGGCGCCCTGTCCGACCGCGTCGGCCGTCGTCCCGTGTATCTGCTGGGCGCCGTCGGCGTGGGCCTGTGGATGTTCCCCTTCTTCTCGCTCATCGACACCGGCGGCTTCGGCAACCTGCTCCTCGCCGTGACCGTCGGCCTGGTCATGCACGGAGCGATGTACGCACCCCAGGCCGCCTTCTTCTCCGAGATGTTCTCGACCCGGATGCGCTACTCCGGAGCCTCCATCGGCGCCCAGTTCGCGTCTGTCGCGGCGGGCGCCCCGGCGCCCCTGATCGCCACCGCGCTGCTGGCCGACTACGGCAGCTCCACCCCGATCGCCCTGTACGTCATCGCCGCGTCCGTCCTGACCGTCATCGCCGTGGGTGTGGCCAAGGAGACCCGCCACCGGGACCTCTCCGACATCGAGCCCTCCGCCGACGCGCCGCCCGCGAAGGCACCGGCGGCGGACGCGCGCACCGTCTGAGCCGTCAACGGCTCCGGCCCGGCCCCCGTACGTGCGTGCGTACGGGGGTCAGTGCCGTCCCGACCCGGACAACCGATGGAGCCTGAGGGCGAGTTGGATCTCCAGGGCCCTGGCGGGACTCTGCCAGTCGTCGCCGAGAAGACGGCAGACGCGCTCCAACCGCTGGGCGACCGTGTTCACATGGACATGCAGCTCGTCCTTGGTGCGGGCGGGACTCATCCCGCTCGCGAAGTACGCGTCGAGGGTGCGCACCAGGTCGGTGCCGCGCCGTTCGTCGTACGCGACGACCTGGCCGATCGTGCGGTCGACGAAGCCGGTGATGTCCCGGTCCCCCGCGAGCAGCAGCCCGAGGAAGCCGAAGTCCTCGGCGGCGGCCCCGTCGCCCGAGCGGCCCAGCAGCCGTAGGGCGTCCAGACAGCGTCGGCCCTCCTCGTAGGCGGCGGCCACCGCGTCCGGCCGGGTGGCGAGGTTCCCGACGGGGGCGGAGGCGCCTACGGTGACCGGCTCGTGCACGGCGGTGCCCAGATGGCGGGCCGTACGACGGGCCAGCTCCGTCGCGGTGTCGCCCGGATCCAACGGCAGCAGCAGCACGGTGCCGCCGTCCCGGGCGGCGGCCAGACCCTGCCGGGTCGCGGCGAGATGCGAGGCCGCGGACCACAGGCGTCTGCGGGCGTCCGCCTCCTGGTCGGCGTCGGCGGCGGCGCCGTCGAGACGAGCGGCGAGCACCACGTGGGTGGCGTCGAGATCGGCGCGCAGCCGGGACGCGCGCTCGCGCAGCAGCCGGGGATCGCGGTCACGGGCGTCCAGCAGGTCGTCCAACAGCTCGCCCCGCACCCGCTGTTCGGCCTCGGCGGCGGAGCGTCGGGCGAGCAGCAGCAGCGAGGTGACCATGGCGGCACGCTCCAAGGTGCGCTGGTCGACGGGATCGAGCCCCGGATGGCCGCGCAGCACCAGCGCGCCGAGGAGTTCACCGCCGGCGGCCACCGCGGCGATCCAGTCGTCCCCGTGCCGCACCGCGTGTCCGTCGGCGCGGGACGCCTCCAGCGCCCGCGCGGGTGCGGCGGCGGCCTCGGTGAACTCCACCGTGCCGTCCAGAACCTCGGACACCGCGGCGGCCACGTCATGGACCTGGCCGCCGCGCAGGACGAGTTCGGCGAGCCGGTCATGGACGTCCGAGGCGCGCTCGATGACCCCGCTGCGGTCCTGGATGATCTCGTTGGCCCGCTCCAGGCCGGCCAGGGCGGAGCGGGTCTCGGTCAGGAGGTTCGCGGTGTCGATGGCGGCCGCGGCCAGCGCGGCGAACGAGCCGAGCAGCGCGATCTGCTCCCGCTCGAAGACCCGGGCCCGCCGGTCCGCGGCGAACAGGACCCCGATCACGTGCGGCCCCAGCGTCAGCGGCACGCCGAGGATGGCGACCAGGCCCTCGTCGCGCACGCCCGCGTCGATGGTGCGGGTGTGCCGGAAGCGGTCGTCCTTCAAGTAGTCGTCGGTGACGTACGGCCGGGCGGTCTGGGCGACGAGACCGCCGAGTCCCTCGCCCATCCCGAGGCGCAGCTGCTGGAAACGGGCCGCGACCGAACCCTCGGTGACCCGCATGTAGGTGTCGCCGCGCGCCGGGTCGTTCAGGCTGAGGTAGGCGATGTCCGTGCCGAGCAGCGACCGGGCGCGCTGCACGATGGCCTGGAGCACCGCGTCCAGGTCGCGCAGCCCAGCCAGGTCGTGGGCGGTCTCGAAGAGCGCGGACAGCTCCGCCTCCCGCCGCCGCCGTCCCTCCAGTTCCGCGCGCACCCGCAGTGCGAGCAGCTTGGCCCGCTCCAGCGCCGCTGTCTCCTCGGCCGGCCGTCCTTCGGCGCGGGCGACCAGCACCGGCTGCTCATAGGCCTCGGCGGACGCGCCCCGGGCCAGCAGCTCCAGGAACGGCGCCTCGGCAACGCCGGGCACCGGGGAGGTGCCGGCCTCGCCCGAGACCGGGGCCGGGGCCGAGACCGGGGCCGGGGCCGGGGTCTCCCCGCCCCCGGGCACCGGCGCGGCGCCCGCACCGCCGAGGGCCGGCATCGCGGCACGGTCGCTCGGCACACCGTCGGCCGACGCACCGGTGACATCGACGGCCTCGGTGACACCGGCGGCACCAGACACTCCGGCGGCACCGGAGACATCGGCGGCTCCGGAGACACCGGCGGCTCCGGCTCGTTCGGTGGACTGCACGTGATCGCGGGACATGCTCACAGGATTCACCATCGCCCGGCCGCCCGTTCCGCCCTGTGGAAAACTCCGCGGGCGGCCCGGCCCCACCCGCTCAGTGCGCGGTCCAGCCGCCGTCGAGGACGAGTGAGGTGCCGGTCATGAAGGAGGCCTGCGGGCCGCACAGATACGCCACGGCCTCGGCGACCTCCTCCGGTTCGATCAGCCGCTTCACGGCACTGTCCTGGAGCAGCACCTCGGACAGCACGCGCTCCTTCGGGATCCCGTGCGCCTCGGCCTGGTCCGCGAGCTGCTTCTCGACCAGTGGTGTGCGCACATAGGCCGGGTTCACACAGTTCGAGGTGACCCCATGGGGCGCTCCTTCGAGGGCGGCTGTCTTGGACAGCCCCTCCAGGCCGTGTTTGGCGGCCACGTACGCCGACTTGTAGGCGGAGGCGCGCAGCCCGTGCACGGAGGAGACGTTCACGATCCGGCCCCACCCCTGCCCGTACATGTGGGGCAGGGCGCCACGGATGAGCCGGAAGGGCGCCTCCAGCATCACGGTGAGCACGGTGTGGAAGACATCGGGCGGGAACTCCTCGATGGGGCGCACCAGTTGCAGCCCGGCGTTGTTGACGAGGACGTCGGTGCCCGCTGCGGCGAGTTCGGCGGCGTCCAGGTCGGTGAGGTCGAGCACCTGCGCGTCGACGGTGCCCGCGAGACCGCGGCCCCGCTCGACGAGTGCCTCCAGACCGGCGGCGTCCCGGTCGACCGCTCTGACCTTCGCCCCGGCGGCGGCGAGCCGCAGCGCACAGGCGCGGCCGATGCCGCCGGCCGCACCGGTGACGAGGGCGGTGCGGCCGCCGAGGTCGAGCGTGGGGGCGTGGGGTCCCGGAAGGGCACTGCGAGCGGTCATGCCCCGACCCTAGGCAGCATCCACCACCGGTCCCATGTGGTCATCCCCCACACTTCACTCGGAACTCGTAGGTTCGAACCATGTGGGGGCGTCCGACAGGGCCTGCTTGATCCGCAGCAACGCGAACTCGTTGAGCTCGGGCAGGCCATCCACGGCGAACCAGCCCACCTCCAGCGACTCGTCGTCGTTGACCCGCGCCTCCCCGTCGACGGCCCGGCAGCGGAAGGCGATGTCCATGTACTGGCACACGTCGCCGTTCTCGTAGGTGACGGGGTGGAGCGCTTGGACGGCGATCACCCGCTCCACCTCACAGCGCACCCCGGTCTCCTCCTCGACCTCCCGCACGGCGCAGGTCGCCGGCTGCTCGCCCGGCTCGGGGATACCGCCGATCAGCGACCATCTGCGGGTGTCCGAGCGGCGGTTCAGCAGCACTCTGCCCTCCTCGTCGAGGACCACGGCACTGACGCCGGGCAGCCACAGCGAATCGTGGCCGATGGAGGTCCGCAGGGAACGGATGAAGTCAGGAGTAGCCATGGCCCCGACTCTAATGGGCGATCTTCGGCGCCCCCGCGCCCTTCCCAGGGCGTGCGACGGGCGTACCGCTACACGTCACCGGCGCGCCGGGCGCGCACGCCGGAACCGATGGCCCAGCCGAGTCCGCCCGCGGCGACCAGCACCAGAGCGATCTCCGGCAGGATGCCCAGCTCGGTGGCGGGCGTCTGCGAGGAGCGCAGCGGCACCTTCTGCACCAGCGAGTCGGCCACGAACATGCCGGTCTTCTGCGTGATCCGTCCGTCCGGCATGATGATCGCGCTGACACCGCTGGTCACCGGGACGGTGACGGTCCGGCTGTGCTCGACCGCGCGCACCCGGGACATGGCGAGCTGCTGATAGGTCATCTCGCTGCGGTCGAAGGTCGCGTTGTTGCTGGGCACGGAGATCATCTGGGCGCCGTCGGTGACCTCGGAGCGCACGGCCCAGTCGAAGGCGGCCTCGTAGCAGGTGACCAGGCCGACCTTGGCGCCGTCCATGTCGAACACGCCCGGCTCGCTGCCCCGGCTGAAGTCCTGGCGGACCATCGAGGTCCACTCGCTGTTGATCGCGCCGATGAGCGAGCGCAGCGGGAGGTACTCGCCGAAGGGCTGGATCTGCCGCTTGTCGTAGGTGTCGACGGGGCCCTCGACCGGGTCCCACAGGATCTGCTCGTTGTAGAGCCTGCCCTCGCGCTCGACGACACCGCCGACCGAGATCGGCACGCCGATCGCCTTGGCCGCCTCGTCGATGACGGCGCGCGCGTCGGCGTTGGCGAAGGGATCGATGTCGGAGGAGTTCTCGGGCCACAGCACGAAGTCGGGCTCGGCCACCTTGCCGGCCTTGACCTCGGCGGCCAGCCGCAGCGTCTCCCGCGCGTGGTGGTCGAGGACGGCCCGCCGCTGGGCGTTGAACTCCAGCCCCGCCCGGGGCACGTTGCCCTGGATGACCGCGACGGTCACGCTGCCGTCCTCGGCCCGGTCGCTCACCAGCGGCCGGGCGGCCGCCGCGCCCAGCACGGGCACCGCCACGCTCAGCAGGGCGACGGCCGCCGCCGACCGCCGTACGGCCTGGGTGCGCCGGGCCTTTAGGGCCAGCCGCAGGACCTCGCAGAGCCCGAAGCCGCACAGGACGACGGCGAAACCGAGGACCGGGGTGCCGCCCACCGCGGCGAGCGGCAGGAAGACCCCGTCCGCCTGCCCGAACGCGATCTTGCCCCAGGGGAAGCCGTGGAACGGCGCACGCGCGCGTGCCGCCTCTCCGGCGATCCACAGAGCGGCCGCCCACACCGGCCACCCGGGCAGCTTCGACACCACGGCGACGCCGGCGCCGACCAGCGCGACGAAGATCGCCTCGATGACGACCAGCGCCAGCCAGGGTCCGGGGCCGACCTCCACGCCGGTCCACACCAGCAGCGGCAGCAGGAAGCCGAGGCCGAAGAGGTAGCCGAGGCCGAGGCCCGCCTTCCAGCCGCGCCCGCGCAGCACCCACCCGAAGACGGCGAAGGCCGGCAGGGCCAGCCACCACAGGGAGCGGGGCGGGAAACTGACGTAGAGCAGCACTCCGGAGAGCGCCGCGGCGGCGGCCGGAACGAGTCGCAGGAGCCGCGCGCCGCGCGATACCGGCGCGGTCGGCGGCCTCACCTGGTCCGACTCGTCCACGGAAGTTGCGGTGACGGTCACTGTGGGAGTGTACGGCGGCCCGCCTCGACGCCGACAGCGCGGTCCGTCCCGCCCGAGGGCGCGCACGTCGGCCGCGGCGTTCCGCGCAACTTCGTCCGGCACGTCCACAAACCGCCCATCAGCCGTTACGGTGTGCCCCAGTCCGTGGTCGTACGGGCCGGTGACGCGCGGCGCGAGCGGGACGACACGGGTCGGGGGCGACCGGGTTCGGGGGGCTGGGTGGGTTCCACGGGGATGACGGCGGCGGCCGGTGCGGAGCCGGCGGCGGACGACGACGACAGACGAAACGTTTCCGACGTGTGGGGCGTCGTCATTCTCGGGGCCTGTGCCGCCTGGGCCCTGACCACGGCGGCCGTGCACGACGGCCGCCCGGAGGGAGTGCTGCTCGCGCTCCTGGCCGTGGCCGCCGGTTATGCCGCGGGGCGGATCTGCGGGGCGCTGCTGCCGGTCGCCGCGCCGGCTGCCGGGTCCCTGGCCGGGCTCGGTCTCACGGTGGGCCTGCCGCAGCTGTCCCCCGGGCCCGAGGTCGTCACGCCGCTCGGGCACGCCGGCGCCACCGCGGCTCTGCTGACCCTGTCCGCCGGTGCCGCGTGCTGCGCCGCCTGGGCCACCGATTCGGCCGGCCCGCGCCTGGCGCTGCGCGCGCTGGCGGCCGTAATCGCGGTGACCGCTGCCGTGCTCGGCTCGGTCGGCGGGTTCGCCGCCTGTGTCGCGGTGCTGGTGTGCTCGCTCGCCACGGGCCGGGTACGCCACCGGGGGCGGGTGTCGCCGGGCTGGCCCTGTCCGTGACTCTGGTGGCGGGGCTGACCTGGGCGGTCGCCGGGAGCGTGCTGCCGGACGGGCTCGTCGCCTCCCTGGAGGGCCGGCTGACCCGGCACCGGGTCGGGCTGTGGCAGGACGCCCTGCGCCTGGCGCGCGAGGACGCGGCGCTGGGCGTGGGGCCGGGCCGTTTCGGCGAGCTCAGCGGCACGGCGACCCGGACACCGCTCTCCGACGGCAGACCGCACTCGGCACCTCTCCAGCAGGCGGCCGAACAGGGCGTCGCCGGTGTGGCCCTGCTGGCGGCGGCCTTCTGCTGGATCCTGTACGCGCTGTGGCGCACTCGGCGTCCCACGCCGGTCGCGCTCACCGCGGGGGCGGCCCTGACGGCGTTGGCGATGATCGCCTGTGTGGGCAACGCGCTGAGCTTCACGACGGTGTCGGTCGGCGCGGGGCTGCTGGCGGGAGTGGCCACGGCACGTCCCCTGACCGCCGAGTCACTCCGGCAGGAGACGGCTCCACGCGCGCGCGGTGACCGTCCGGCTCGGTGAGCACCCCGGGGCGTCCGGTGTGGGCTCAGCGCGCGGCGCCGGACCGCAGCCGGGCCTTGATGACCCGTACGGCGGCCTCCGCGTCGTCCACGGTGATGGTGAACGTGTGGCCGTCCCACAGTCGCAGGACCACGCCCTCGCCGCGTCGTACGACGACCGCGGTGCCCTTCTCGGGACGCCAGCGGTAGCCCCAGCCGCCCCAGTGGCGGGGGGTGACGAGCGGCTCGAACTCGGCGCCCGCGACGTGCGCCAGGGGGATGCGGCGGCGGGGCAGGCCCATGTGGCCGCAGCGCACCTCCAGGCACTCCTGGTCGACCTTGAGCGCGACGTGCACGAAGGCGAGGGTGCCGAAGAGGACCAGCAGCCCGGCCGCGATGCAGCCGACGACGGACATCACGAGCGGGGCGATGCCGGACGTCCACGTGGAGGCGACCGCCAGCTCGATACCGAGTGCCAGGCAGGCGGCCCCGCCGAGCGCCAGCAGCCACTGGAACCGGTTGGATGCTCGTCCGGTCCAGACGTCGGGGTACGGGGTGTTCTCACCCTGGAGGTGGTCCCTCATGCCTACGAGACTACTCAGGTTTCGCTGGGCCGGTAGGTCGTCGCGGACGGTGACTGGGCCGGGTGGGGGTCAGCGGGCGGGACTGACCGCCTGGAGGAGCCGGCCTTCCTCGTAGGCCAGGGCGGGCGCGGGCAGGGTGCCCTCGCGTCCGCTGAGCAGCACGGTCAGGGTCCCGTCGGCTGTCGCGCGCGGGACGGGCTGTTCTGCGAGCCGGCGCAGCGCCTGGGCGGCGACCGCCCCGGCGGAGCCGTGCAGCACGAGCGGGGGGAAGCCGGGGCGCTGCACGGCGGCGCGGATGCGATCGGAGACCAGCTCGTAGTGGGTGCAGCCGAGGACGACGGTCGTCACGTCGTCGGGGGTCAGCGCCGCGGCCGCGGCGACGGCGGCGTCGATGGCCGCCTCGTCCGCGTGCTCCACCGCCTCCGCGAGGCCGGGGCAGGGCACCTCGGTGACCGACACACCGTCGGCGAAGTCCTCGATGAGGCCGCGCTGGTAGGGGCTGCCCGTGGTGGCGGGCGTCGCCCAGATCGCGAAGGGTCCGCCGCCGGCCGCGGCCGGCTTGATCGCGGGGACCGTGCCGATGACCGGGATGCCGGGCTCGAGCCGGGCGCGCAGGGCCGGCAGGGCGTGCACGGTGGCGGTGTTGCAGCCGATGATCAGGGCGTCGGGCCGCCGCGCGGCGGCGGCCTCGGCGACGGCCAGGGCACGCCGGGTGAGATCCTGCGGGGTCCGGGGCCCCCAGGGCATGCCGTCGGGGTCCAGGGAGAGCACGAGATCGGCGTCGGGCCGCAGACGCCGTACCGCGGCGGTGGCCGCCAGCAGACCGATTCCGGAGTCCATGAGCGCGATCTTCACCCCGCCACGATAGACGATGGCCCCGTGCCGGCCGGGCCGGTGGGGCAGACTGCGCGCGTGAGCGCCATCGTGTGGACCGCCGTCGGATCACTCGCCGCCTGGCTGTGGCTGCTGCTCGGCCAGGGCTTCTTCTGGCGGACGGACGTCCGCCTGCCGCCACGGCGGGACCCGGACGCGTGGCCGTCCGTCTGTGTCGTCGTCCCGGCCCGCGACGAGGCCGCGGTGCTGCCCGCGAGCCTGCCGTCGCTGCTCGCCCAGGACTATCCGGGGCGGGCGGAGGTCTTCCTCGTCGACGACGGCAGTACGGACGGTACCGGGGCGCTGGCGCACGAACTGGCGCGCCGGCACGGCGGACTGCCGCTGACCGTCACCTCGCCCGGTGAGCCGCCCGCGGGCTGGACCGGCAAGCTGTGGGCCCTGCGTCACGGCATCGGCCTGGCACGCGCGCGTGGCCCCCAGTACCTCCTCCTGACGGACGCCGACATCGCCCACGCTCCGGACAGCCTGCGGCAGCTGGTCGCGGCGGCCGGCCCGGGCGGCTACGACGTCGTCTCCCAGATGGCCCGGCTGCGGGTGGAGAGCCCGTGGGAGCGGCTCGTCGTGCCCGCCTTCGTCTACTTCTTCGCGCAGCTCTATCCCTTCCGCCGGATCAGCCGGAAGGGGGGACGGACGGCGGCCGCGGCGGGCGGCTGTGTGCTGCTGCGCACCGAGGCCGCCGAGCGGGCCCGGATCCCGGACGCCATCCGGCACGCCGTCATCGACGACGTGGCGCTCGCCCGGGCCGTCAAGGGCAGGGGCGGGCACGTCTGGCTGGGCCTGGCGGATCGGGTGGACAGCGTCCGTCCGTACCCACGGCTGCACGACCTGTGGCGGATGGTCTCGCGCAGCGCGTACGCGCAGCTGCGGCACAGCCCGCTGCTGCTCGCCGGTACGGTGGCCGGACTCGCGCTGGTGTACCTGGTGCCGCCCCTCGCCCTGATCGCGGGCGTGGCCGCCGGCAGCACGGCGGCCACGGTCGCCGGCGGGCTCGCGTGGCTGGTGATGACGGGGACGTACGTCCCGATGCTCCGCTACTACCGGCAGCCCCTGTGGCTCGCTCCCCTGCTGCCGTTCACCGCGTTCCTCTACCTCCTCATGACGGTCGATTCGGCGGTGCGGCACTACAGGGGGCGCGGCGCGGCCTGGAAGGGCCGCACGTACACGCGTCCCGACGCCGTGGTCGGCGAGGAGAGCTGAGCGGTCACTTCCGGCCGGGGGTCCAGTTCATGCCCCACCCGTAGGCATGGTCGACGGTCCGCTGCGGGCTGGACCCGCGCTCGGGCACCAGGTAGCGGGCCTCGCGCTGGACGACCAGGTCGCTTCCGGTGTTGGTGATCAGGGCGAGCGCGCACACCGTCGAGGGGACCGTGCACTCGTCGAGGGAGAAGTCGATCGGGGCGCCGTGCTGCGGCCGGAGGGTGACCGTGGCGTTCAGTTCGGCGAAGGAGCGTGCTCCCTCATAGATGGTCACGAAGACGAGGACACGCCGGAAGGCCTGCTTGTGGTCCAGGTTGACGGTGAGGTTCTCACCGCTGGAGACGGCGCCGGTGCGGTCGTCACCGTCGAGGTGGATGTACGGCGGCTGGTGCAGGGCCCCGAAGGCGTTGCCCAGGGACTGCACGACGCCCTTGCTGCCGTCGGTGAGTTCGTACAGGGCGCACAGGTCGAGGTCGAGGTCGGCCTGCAGGGCGACGGCGCGGCCCAGTTTGCTGCCCCAGCCCGAGGACTGCTTGCGCATCTGCCAGTTGAGGTTGACGTGCAGGGCGCCCGAGGTGCCGCCCTGCTTGGTGAGCGAGACGGAGGGAGCCGCCTTGGTGAGCGTCACCTTCGTCAGCCGGACCGGTGCGGCGGGAGGTGCCGAGGGAGGCGGCGGGGGCGGTGCCGCGGTGACCGGACGCGCGGTGGCCGGACGCGCGGTGGCCGGGGGCCCGCTCGGTGCGGCAGGGGCCGGTGCGGTGTGCTGGGGCTCGTCCACCGTGATGCCGTAGTCCGTGGCGAGGCCCTCCAGCCCGCTGCCGTAGCCCTGGCCCACGGCCCGGAACTTCCAGGCGCCCTGACGACGGTAGAACTCGCCGAGCACGAAGGCGGTCTCGACGGTGGCGCCGGGGCTCTCGAAGCGTGCGGCCACCGTGTCCCGCCCGGCCTCCCTGACCTCGATGGAGAGGTCGGGGACGGCGGCGAACGTGCCGCCGTCGGCGGAGACGGCGAGGACCACCGTCTCGATCGCGGGCTCCAGGCGGGCGAGGTCGACGACGAGGGTGTCGGCCACCCGGCCGCCCGCGTCCCGTTTGCCTTCGTGCCGGACCGCGCCGGAGGCGTGCACGGGCTGGTTGTAGAAGACGAAGTCGCTGTCGGAACGTACCTTTCCGCCCACCAGCAGCAGCGCCGAGGCGTCCACGTCGGGCACGCCAGGTCCGGAGCGCCATCCCAGCTCGACCCGCAGCGCCGTCGTCGGCACCGGAGCGTTGGATCCCTTCGGCATTGACATGTCGCCCCCATCAGGTGTCGGCGTGCCAGGCGGGTCCCGGCAGTTCCGTCGGATCGTCCACTCGCCCAACCTATTCTCCGGGACAGCGAACTCCCACGAACAGCACAGGAAGGCGGGCCGCCAACCCCCGGTAACCCGCCGGGAACTCGGCTTTTACCTGAGAATCATCGGGCACGCCGCCCCTTTTTGCCACGTTCGCTCGCATTGGGGGTACCGGGTCACTGCCGACGCGGAAAACAACCCTCTTATCGGTCTCCCCAACCAGCACATCGTGGGCTTAACTTATGTGCCATGACCTCCCCCCGCTCCACTTATGGCGGCGGCTATTACTCCGCCTCCTTCCCGGACACTCCGATCTACGACTCGCTCGTGGCCGAGCGGGGCACCCCGCAGATCGCCCCGATCCGGGTCCCCGCCGCGTACGACATGCCGGGCAGTCACCTGCCCGCGCTGCCGTCGGCACTGCCCGCCCTTCCGGCCGGCCCGTCCCAGCCCTCCTACGGTTACCCGCAGGCCCAGCAGCCCGCCCCGCTCCAGCAGGCACCCGCGGCGTACATCCCGCAGCAGGCCGCCGCGCCGCGCGGCTATCCGGGTCAGTACCCCCAGCAGCCGCGCCCCGCCGGTCCGGGAACGGGCTACGAGGCCATGCGCCCCGCCGCTCCCCGGCCCGCGCCGGCCCCCTACCAGGATCCGTACGGCAACCAGCAGCAGCAGTACCGCGGCGGCTACTGACGCGTCTCCCGGACTGTCCGTGCCGCCTGGCACGATGGACGTATGGGGAACGTGCTGTTGCAGTCGATCCATCTGCATCCGGTCAAGGCGTTCCGGGGTCTCGCGCCCCGGGAGGCCGTCGTGGAGCCCTGGGGGCTGGCCGGAGACCGGCGCTGGGCACTGATCGACGACGGGGGAAAGGTCGTCACCCAACGTCAGCAACCACGCCTCGCGCTGGCCGCCGCCGAGCTCCTGCCCGGCGGCGGCGTCCGGCTGTCCGCACCCGGCAGGAAGCCGCTGACGGTGTCCGTTCCGCGGCCGTGGGGCCGGGTGCCCGTGCAGATCTTCCGCGACAAGGTGGAGGCCGTCCCGGCCGAGGACGACGCCGCGCATGCCTGGTGCAGCGCGTTCCTCGGCGCCGACGTGCGCCTGGTCCACATGGACGACCCCGCCACGCGCCGGCCCGTGGACCCCGAGTACGCGCTGCCCGGCGAGACGGTCTCGTTCGCCGACGGCTTTCCGCTGCTGCTCACCTCCGCGGCCTCCCTCGACGCCCTCAACGCCCTGATATCCGAAGGTGACCACGCGCACGAGGGCCCTCTGCCGATGAACCGTTTCCGGCCGAACGTGGTCGTGGCGGGCGCCGCCGCCTGGGCCGAGGACCACTGGTCCCGGATCACGCTCGGCGAGGTCGTCTTCCGCGTCGCCAAGATCTGCGGGCGGTGCGTCACGACCACGACCGACCAGGACACCGCCGACCGCGGCCGGGAACCCCTGCACACCCTCGGCCGGCACCGCCGCGTCGGCGGCAGGCTCGCCTTCGGACAGAACCTGGTGCCCGAGACTCCCGGCACGATCCGGGTCGGCGATCCCCTCACCGTCCTCGCCTGAGCCGCATCCCGCTCTCCCTCTCCCGCCCCCGCCCCCGCCCCCGCCCCCGCTCCCGCTCCCGCTCCGCGGAGATCCTGTGAACCCGGCCCGGTGCCCTGGGCGTTGGATCCGTGAGCGGTTCATGAGGGCTGCGGCGCGGGTGATTTCGCTCTCTCTTCGACCGGGTCCGCGCGTAAAGGGCCGCGGCGGGGTTATCACGGAGCGGGAAGGGGGTGCGGGACGGTGCGAGCGATCGGCGGACTGTGGCGCTGGCGGCACAACCCGCTGCGCCGCGGCACCGACCTGGCCGAGGCCTGGGCGGCCCTGGTGGCCCTGGTGCTGATCCTGGTCGTCGGGCCCGTCGTCGGCGCGCTCGCCGGCGAGGTCGCCCAGGACACGCTCCAGCGGTCCGTCCGCGAGCAGCGCGCATCCCGTCATCCGGTGACGGCCACCGTCCTCCGTAAGCTGGACCGCTCCCCGCTGGACACCGATCCCGAGACCTCCTCCGGCCGTGACCTGCGCAGCCGGGTGACCGCCGGCTGGACCGCTCCGGACGGCACCGCGCGGCAGGGCACCGTCCTGGCGCCCCTCCAGGATCCGCACCGCGGCGACCCCTTCACGCTGTGGACGGACGAACACGGACGCATAGTGGCCCGGCCCCTGGATCCCGCCACCGCGACGACCCACGCCGTCCTGGCCGGGGTCGGTGCCGCCCTGCTGACCGCGGGCCTCGTCGAGGCGGGCAGACGGCTGGCGGTCTGGCGCATGGTCCGTCGCCGGTACGCCCGTTGGGACCGGGCCTGGGAGCGGGCGGGCCCGGACTGGGGCAGGACCGGCACCGGCAGCTGACCGCCTTCCGGCTCTGGTCAACCCACCGCCTGCGCGCACGCTACGGTGGACCGGCCGAACTACTTCGGCAGCACGAGACCCGCGTACGACGAGGTGGGGGCACGGCAACGCCATGGCACAGGGCACGGTCCAGGTGACGCACACCGGCACATCGCGGTGGCGGCGCCGCACGGGTGAGTACGCGTCGCTCGCCGCCGCCCTGGAGGCCGCGGCCGACGGCGATGTCCTCACCGTCGCCCCGGGCACCTACCGGGAGAACCTCGTCATCCAGCGGGCGGTGACCCTGCGGGGCCCGGAGGGCTCCCCCGGTTCCGTGCGGATCGCGCCCCTGGACGGGGTGCCGCTCACCGTGCGGGCCTCGGCCGTGGTCCAGGACCTGCACGTGGAGGGCCAGGACGCGGCGGCGCCCGCCCTGCTCGTCGAGGAGGGCACACCCGAGCTCACGGACCTGCGGATCGTCACCCGGTCCGCGGCCGGCATCGAGGTGCGGGGCGGCGCGCGGCCGACGGTGCGGCGCTGCACCGTCGACAACCCGGCCGGTGTCGGCATCGCCGTACTGGACGGCGGGGGCGGGGTCTTCGAGGAGTGCGAGGTCGTCGCGGCGGGCCAGGCGGGCGTCGCCGTGCGCGGCGGCGCGCATCCCCGGCTGGAGCGCTGCCGGGTGCACCACACCTCGGGTGTGGGCCTGTCGGTGACCGGGGAGAACTCCGCGCTGGAGGCGCTGGGTTGTGAGGTCTACGAGGTCCGTGGCAGCGGCGTCCAGATCACCGGCCGGGCCACCGCCCACCTCACCGACTGCGATGTGCACCGCACCACCGCGGACGGTGTCACCCTCGACACGGACGCCGTGCTGACGCTGGCCGACTGCCGTATCCACGACATCCCGGAGAACGCGGTCGACCTGCGTTCGCGCTCCGTGCTGACGCTGACCCGCACGACGGTGCGTCAGTTCGGCCGCAACGGCCTGTCGGTGTGGGACCCGGGCACCCGCGTGGACGCCAACCAGTGCGAGATCTTCGACAGCACCGGCGACTACCCGGCCGTCTGGGTCAGCGACGGCGCGACCGTCGTCCTGGACTCGTGCCGGGTGCACGACGTGCCGGACGCCCTGTTCGTCCTCGACCGCGGCTCCCGCGCGGACGTCGTCGACAGCGACATCTCGCAGGTCCGCAACACGGCCGTGTCCGTGAGCGACGGCGCCACCGCGCAGCTCGACGACTGCCGTATCCGGGACGCGGCCACAGGCGCCTGGTTCCGCGACCACGGCAGCGGCGGCACCCTCAGCAACTGCACGGTGGACGCCACCCAGACCGGCGTGATCGTCACCAAGGGCGCCGACCCGACGATAGAGCGCTGCACCGTCGACTCCCCCGCCGAAGCGGGCTTCTACGTCTCGGCGGGCGGCCGGGGCAGCTTCCTGAACTGCCGGGTGACGGGCAGCGGCGGCTACGGCTTCCATGTGATCGACGGCTGCCGTACGACCCTGAAGAAGTGCCGTACGGAGCGGTGCGCGCGCGGCGGCTACGAGTTCGCGGACGCCGGTGGCGACGCCGCGTCCGGCGCGGGTCCCGTCGTGGAGGACTGCACCAGCGACGAGAGCGGGAGCCTGCGCCAGCCCACCGCGCCGGAGACCGCCGTCCAGACCCTGCCCCACTCCCCCGGCCTGCTGGGCTCGATCCCCGGGCAGCGCGCCGCCGAGCAGGAGCCGCCGGCCGCCGCACTTGAGCCGGACCGGCCAGTGCGGGCCTCGAAGGCCGTGCTCGGTGAACTGGACGCGCTGGTGGGCCTGGACAGCGTCAAGCGCGAGGTGCGAGCCCTGACCGACATGATCGAGGTGGGCCGGCGCCGCCAGGAGGCGGGGCTGAAGGCCGCCTCGGTCAAGCGCCACCTGGTCTTCACCGGCTCCCCCGGCACCGGCAAGACGACGGTCGCCCGTCTCTACGGCGAGATCCTCGCCTCCCTCGGCGTGCTGGAGAAGGGCCACCTGGTCGAGGTCTCCCGGGTCGACCTGGTCGGCGAGCACATCGGCTCCACCGCGATCCGCACCCAGGAGGCCTTCACCCGGGCGCGGGGCGGTGTGCTCTTCATCGACGAGGCGTACGCGCTGTCGCCGGAGGACTCGGGCCGCGACTTCGGCAAGGAGGCCATCGACACGCTGGTGAAGCTGATGGAGGACCAGCGGGACGCGGTCGTGGTGATCGTCGCCGGCTACACCGCCGAGATGGAGCGGTTCCTCTCGGTCAACCCCGGTGTGGCGTCCCGCTTCTCGCGGACCATCACCTTCAGCGACTACGACCCCGGGGAACTGCTGCGGATCGTGGAGCAGCAGGCCGAGGAGCACGAGTACCGGCTGGCGCCGGGCGCCGCCGACGCCCTGCTGAAGTACTTCACGACGCTCCCCAAGGGCCCCGCCTTCGGCAACGGCCGTACCGCCCGCCAGACCTTCGAGGCGATGGTCGAGCGGCATGCGAGCCGGGTCGCCCAGGTCGCCGACCCGAGCACGGACGACCTGACCCTGCTCTACGCCGAGGACCTGCCCGACTCCGCCTGAGACCCTCCTTCGGGCCGCGGGCCGGGCAGGTCCGGCCGCAGTCGGCCCAGCAGGCGTTCCCGTTCCTCGGCGAACGCCGGGTCCGCCTGGTAGTCGGAGTGGCCGAGGATCGGCGCGGGCAGGGGATGCCGTGCTGTACGGCCGTACGCGAGAGGGTCCTTGAGAGCTTCGCGGTCGACCTCGGGGCCGCAGGCGCCGGACAGCCGGACCGGGCCGCCGATGGGGTCGGTGGGCCGGTGCAGGTTGCGCCAGCAGTCCACATCCTGGTGCAGGGCGCTGAGCGCGGCCGGGCCGAAGTGGGCCGGGAACCACCGGCCGTAGAGGCGCTCCAGCGGCGAGCCGTAGGTCAGCAGCGCGACCCGCGCGCGGGCGGACGGTTCCAGCTGCCAGGCCGCGGCGGCGGCCAGCACGCTGCCCTGCGAGTGGCCGGAGATGACGAGCCGGCCGCCGGTGGCACGGGTCCAGGTGGCCATCCGCCAGGTCAGGTCGGGCACGGCCCGCTCGGCGTAGCAGGGCGGGGCGAAGGGGTGGGCGGCGCGCGGCCAGAAGGTGCCGACGTCCCACAGGATGCCGATGGTGCGCCGTGCGGAGGGGTCCTTGTAGGCACGTCGGCCCCAGGTGACGAACAGTATGAAGCCGAGGCCGATCAGCCAGGAGCCCAGGGCCTCGGCCGTCTCGGCGGCGCTCTCGACGACGGCGTAGGCCGGTCGGGCCGCCTCGGCGGGTGTCTTTTCGGTGGTCATCGCGCCGGCCAGGGCCGCGGCGCCCAGGAGGAGGGTCGTGGCGGACACGACCGCGACGAGCAGGGGTGCGCGGTCGGTGAGGGTGGCCGTCGCCCGGGCGCGGGCGATGCGGCGGGTGCGGGTGGTGTCCTGCGGCTCGCCCGCGTAGTCACGCTCGACCGCGGCCAGTTCCAGGCGGCGCAGGAGCCAGGCGCGCCGGCCCAGCCAGCCGAGCAGTACCAGCAGGACGAGCAGCAGCGGCGGGATCACCGACGCCTGCCAGGTCAGCAGGACCGGCGGGCCGGGGATGTTCGTGCCGGTGCCGTCCAGCCAGTCGGCGACCCGCTGGGAGACACCGCCGGACATGACCCCGCCGAGCGCGCAGGCCAGCATCGCGACGGCCGGGCCGCCCAGGCCGCGCATCGCCGCGCGTGCGTCCGGGCGCGCCCGGTGCAGCACATGGGCGACCACGCCGAGGGCGATCACCAGCAGGCCCTGGGCCAGGGAGAGGGCGCCGAAGGTCGCGTCACCCGGCAGCCGGCCGGCCGATTCCCACCCCGGGCGCTCCCACCCGGCGTACACCCCGGTGAGGACGAGCAGGGCGACGGCGCCGAGGGGCAGGCGTCGTACGAGGTGTTCGTCGAGCTCCCGGTCGAGGCGGTGCTCGCTGCGGCCCCGGCGGCACACCACCCACACCACTGCCCCCGCGGCCACGACCAGCGCCGTCTCCAGGAGCCGGCCCAGGATGTCGAGGAGCGCGGGCCCGCCGGGCCGGTGGTCGAACCGTGCGGCCGAGGTGCCGACCGCCGCGGCGACCGTCAGGAGACCGGCCGCGGTGTGCGCGGCGCGCAGCCGGGCCACGAGGCGGCGTCCGTACCAGAAGCCGGGGCGGCCGAGGGCGGTGCGGCCGGTCTCCTCCTCGGGCTCCGGTGTGCGGGTCATCGGCTGCTGGGACTCGTACGCGCTCCAGGTGCGGTGCGAGAGGTACCACAGCAGGGCGGTGAGGGCGGCCGGGACCAGGGCCGCGACGGCCAGGCGGCGGCCGGGCCGGCTCCACCAGCCACCGTCCGAGACCTTCGGGGACAGGAACCCCAGCCAGGAGTGCCGCTCGGCGCACGCGGGCGTGCCCGCGCACTGCCAGGCGGCGAGGTCCAGCGCCACCTCGCAGGCGGCGGCGACCAGCAGCACGGTCAGGGTGAGTCCGGTGAGCCGCACCAGCAGGCCGTACAGGCGCACCGTCCGGGTGCGGCCCCGGGCGGTGGGGCGCATCCAGTGGGCGAGGTTGACGACCATGAACGGCAGCAGCAGGAGCCACAGGGCGCGGGTGCCGTTTCCGGACGTGAGGTTGCACCAGACGTACGCCTCCGGCACCGGGCGGCCGCGGTAGGCGTCCGTCCTGGACTCGGCGTCGGCGTCCTCGGCGCGCCGGAAGACGGCCGCCGTGTCGTCGCCGGTGATCCGCACCGTGCGCGGATCGTCGAGCATCTGCTCGGGCGTGGTGCCGCCCACCCCGTGGACCAGGAGTTCCAGGGCCGCTCCGCCGTCCGCCGGCCGAGGGGCCAGGTCGTCGGTTCCCCCGGTCGGGACATGTTCCTGCGCAGGTTCCACTGTTCGCACTTCCCCCGTGACGCGCCGTCGGCATCTGTCCGTGCGGGCACAAGGATCGCCGCTGAACGCGCGGCGTACACCCCTCGTCACGGAATCTCCCCGATCCGTGTGACGGCGGGCGTCCGGGAGGTCACGTTGATGGCATGTGCGCGTCCGGACGGTCGGTGGCGCGGCCCGGCACGGCCCGTGCGAGGATGGGGCGTCCGCGCACCGGGGACGGGCGAAACGGCCTGGTCGACGGGGGTCCTCCCGGCTCAGGCGAAGTCGAGGGCAGGGGAAGGTGCGCGAGGCGTGTGGGACGGCTTGAGGCGAAAGGAACCGGAGCGTACGTGAGTGAGAATCAGAACCTCCTCGCGGAGCAGCGGCGCGCCCTGATCCTGGACGAGGTCCGACGCCGTGGCGGCGTCCGCGTCAACGAGCTCACCCGCAAGCTCGGCGTGTCGGACATGACCGTACGGCGGGATCTTGACGCGCTGGCCCGGCAGGGTGTGCTGGAGAAGGTGCACGGCGGTGCCGTCCCGGTGATCGAGGCGAGCACGCACGAGCCGGGGTTCGAGGCGAAGTCGGGTCTGGAGCTGTCCGCCAAGGAGGACATCGCGCGGGCCGCGTCCGAGCTGGTCGCGCCGGGCAGCGCGATCGCGCTGTCGGGTGGTACGACGACGTACGCGCTCGCGCACCAGCTGGTGGACGTGCCGGACCTGACCGTCGTCACCAACTCGGTGCGGGTGGCCGACGTCTTCCACGCGGCGCAGCGCACGTCGGGCCCCCGGCAGGGTGCCGCCACGGTGGTGCTGACCGGCGGGGTGCGCACCCCCTCGGACTCGCTGGTGGGACCGGTGGCGGACCAGGCGATCGCGGCCCTGCACTTCGATCTGCTGTTCCTCGGGGTGCACGGCATATCGGTCGAGGCCGGCCTGTCCACACCGAACCTCGCGGAGGCCGAGACCAACCGGCGTCTGGTGCAGTCGGCGCGGCGGGTCGTGGTGGTCGCCGACCACACCAAGTGGGGGACGGTGGGCCTGAGTTCGTTCGCGGCGCTGGAGCAGGTGGACACACTGGTGACGGACGCCGGGCTGTCGGGCGAGGCGCGCGCCGAGGTGTCGGAGCATCTGCGGCGGCTGGTGGTGGCGGGCGAGCCCGACGAGTCCGACGAGGCCGCGGACATCTGACGTACCGCCGGTTACCCTGTGGCGTCGTCTCCGTCGCCGCCCCGGCCGTGGTGGGTGACCGCCGCCCGGTCGGCCGTCGGCTGCTTCCTGGAGGTTGCGTCCATGGCTCGCCGACTGCGCCCGGTGGGACTCGAGTTCGTCGAGACCGCGCCCGTACGGCTCGTCTTCACGCGGGAGATCGCCGCCGCTCCGGAGGCGGTCTTCCGGGCGCTGGCCGAGGACGTGCCCGGCTGGGCCGAGTGGTTCGCCGTGGTGACGCTCGCCCGGCCCGTCGACGGCGGCGCGCGGCGCGAGGTCCGGCTCAGGGGCGGGACACGCCTCCTGGAGACGGTGCTGGCCGCCGAGGAACCCGAGGTGTACGCCTACCGCGTCGACGTGACCGACGCACCCGGCGTCCGGGCGCTGGCCGAGGAGTGGCGCCTGATCCCGGCGGGCACCGGCACCCTCGTGCGGTGGACGTTCGCCGCCGACGGGCCGGCGGTGTTCCGGCTCGGCCTGACACTGGCGCGCGCGGGCCTCGGGCGCGCCTTCCGGAACGCCGTCGTCCTGCTCGACCGGCGGCTGGCCGCCGCCCGCTAGGAGTCCGATGAAGATCTTGAAAACGCGTCCGGCTTGCCCCAGTTCAACCTGATTGACATTTACTGGCAACTTGGGGTGTACCGGGCACTCGAAGCAAGATCTTCAGGAGACTCCTAGCGCCAGACGCCCGTTTCGAGCAGCGAGGTGATCGCCGCCGTGTACGGCGTGATGTCCAGGCCCTGTTCGGCGAGCCACGTGTCGGAGTAGTACTTGTCCAGGTAGCGGTCCCCCGGGTCGCACAGGAGCGTCACCACGCTGCCCTGCCGGCCTTCGGCCACCATCTCGGCGACGATCTTCAGCGCGCTCCACAGCCCGGTGCCCGTCGAGCCGCCCGCCCGGCGGCCGATGGTCCGTTCCAGGGCGCGTACGGCGGCGACGCTGGCCGCGTCCGGGACCTTCATCATCCGGTCGATCGCGCCGGGTACGAAGCTGGGTTCCATGCGTGGGCGCCCGATGCCCTCGATCCGGGAGCCGCAGTCGCAGGTGACGTCCGGATCGCCGGTGGTCCAGCCCTCGAAGAAGCACGAGTTCTCCGGATCGGCGACACAGATGCGGGTGTCGTGCTGCATGTAGTGGACGTAGCGCGCGAGGGTCGCCGAGGTGCCGCCGGTGCCGGCCGTGGCGACGATCCACGCGGGCTCCGGGAACCGCTCCGACCGCAACTGCCGGAAGATGGATTCGGCGATGTTGTTGTTGCCGCGCCAGTCCGTGGCCCGTTCCGCGTAGGTGAACTGGTCCATGTAGTGGCCGCCGGTCTCCCTCGCGAGGCGTGCGGACTCCTCGTACATGCTCCGCGGGTCGTCCACGAAGTGGCACTGCCCGCCGTGGAACTCGATGAGGCGGATCTTCTCGGCGCTGGTCGTGCGCGGCATGACGGCGATGAAGGGCACGCCGATCAGCTTCGCGAAGTAGGCCTCGGACAAGGCCGTCGAACCGCTGGACGCCTCGATCACCGGTCTGCCCGGCCGGATCCAGCCATTGCACAGACCGTAGAGGAACAGCGAGCGGGCCAGCCGGTGTTTGAGACTTCCGGTCGGATGGGTGGACTCGTCCTTCAGATACAGGTCGATGCCCCACCGCTCCGGCAGCGGGAAACGCAGCAGGTGCGTGTCGGCCGAGCGGTTGAGGTCGGCCTGGACCTTGCGCACGGCCTCTTTCAGCCAGCCGCGATAGGCGGCGTCGGTGCGGTCGACGTCGAGGGTTTCGCCGGTCCGGATCTGTGCGGGGGTGCTCACGACAGGGCTCCTTACACTCCGCGCCGACGGCGCGTCGCGCGGCCGACACACCGATCATAGACACCTCCCTCACGCTTCTCACCTGCATAAACACCTCTTTGGGCGACTCAAAGGCAGCCCTGGGGTGCGACGACGCGCACCTGTGGGGGCGCATTCGCGCGAGTGCTCCGGGTGCTCTCGGTGAGGCGGCCATGCGCACTGGTGCTCGACGGCGGAGGGGGGCAGACTGCCCGACGGGAGGAAGGTCCGGACGGGGGCACGGACCGGACACACGGGATCACGACAGGAACAGGACACGGCTCACGCGTGAGCGCGGGCCGGCACACCCACACGCACGAGGGGGCGGAGCGGGATGGCGGAGCCGGAGTTCAGGGCCACGGGCGTGGGCATCGGGAAGCTGCTGCGCTCGCTCACCCGGGCCGGACAGGTCCGGATCAGCGACGGCAGGCTCGAACTGCTCACCAGCTACGGGAGCGAGATCGACAGCGCGCCGGTGCAGGCTGTGCGTGCCTCCAAGCCCTGGTTCGTCCCCGAGGACCGCGCCCTGGCGGACCTCAACGGCAACCGCTACCTGCTGACCCTGGGCGAGCACGATCCCGCCCCCGGAGAACCGGGGCCGCCCGCCGCACGCCGGTTCGTCGAAGCCGTACGGCGGGCCGCAGAGCGTAGCGACTGAAACACCGTGAGTTGCGGGACCGCGCCTCCTGCGCCACGCTGGTCTCACGTAACTCTGGGTTTACCGGCGATAACGCTGCGAACCAGCCCGCCGGCCACGACAGCAGGCGGCCGTGTCACGCGGGCACTCTGCTGGATCGATCCGAACTCCGTGTTCTTCCGGACCTCTATGTCGGGGAGTCGCAGCCGTGATCAGTCATCCAAGCAGGCACTGCACGGTGGAGCTGCAAGCCCTGCCGTCGCGGATCGGCCAGGTCCGCAGAATCGTATCGGCGCAGTTGCGCTACTGGCACCTGGATCCCCTCATAGACCGGGCGGCGCTCGGTGTGACGGAGCTGTTGACCAACGTCCACCGGCATGCCCGGCCCGACAAGACGTGCACCGTGGAGATCGAGCTGGTGCTGGACCGGCTCAAGGTCTCGGTGCGCGACCACGACCCGCGTCTGCCGGTCGTGGGATCCATCGACGACGCGGACGGGCTCGCCACCTGCGGGCGTGGGCTCGCGATGGTCGCCGCCGTCAGCGAGAGCTGGGGTGTGCGGCCGGACGGCGAGTCCGGCAAGGTCGTGTGGTTCACCCTGCCGACACCGTCGGCCGCGCGGGCCGCGTCCGCGCGTCCGCCGCGACGCCAGGTCGTGGACAAGCCCGCGCACCGGTTCGCGGAGGTCGAGCACGCGGTCGACCTGCGCCGGCCCGGACACACTCCCGCCCGGTCGGCCGTTGCCGGCTGACCGGGCGGTGACGCCTGTTCCCGCAGGGCGGTCCCCCTCGGCGTCACGCGCCGTCCCGGGGCGGCGGCACCGCCCCGGCCGCCAGGGACGGCATCACTCCGTGGCGATGGCCCGCAGCACGTCCAGGCGGGCAGGCGGGCAGGCGTTCATGAGGGCACCTCGAAGGCTTTCAGGCGGTCCAGGACCTTGTCGGCGGTCGGGGCTTCCATCCGGTCGACCAGGCGTCCGTCGGCGAGGGAGACGACCTCGTCGGCGAACACGACGTCCGGCCGGCCGACGAACGCCCGTGCCACGGCGACCCGTTGCCACCGGCCGCCGGAGAGCTCGGCGGGCCGGTGGTGGGGGCGGTCGCGCAGGCCGACGACGTCGATCAGCGCGTCGACCCACTCCGGGTCACCCCGGGTGCCGGCGAGGTCGAGCGGCAGCCGGATGTTCTCCGCGACGGTCAGCGTCGGCACCAGGTCGAACGCCTGGAACACGAAGCCCACGCAGTCGGCGGCCCGGGCAATGCCGTACCGGCTGCGCCGGGTGCGTCCGCGGCTCGCGCCGCCCCGGGCGAGGAGGTGACCGGCCGCGTCCTCACGGCGGATCCCGGCCCGGCCTTCGCGGTCGGTGGAGCGGCGCTGACCCGGTGGAGCGGACCCCGGGGCCCGCCCGGCGCGGCCGGATCGTACGGATCCTCGGCGTCGCGGCCCCCTGCCGGCCGTGCCGGGCGCGCCGGCCGCGCACAGGATGAGAACGGGGCTCCGGGGCACCGCGCCCGGCTACGAACAGGGGACGACGCCCGGCTCCGGGGCTGGACAGGTGGGGAGAACGTCCGGCTCGCGACGGGGTGATGGCGCAGCACGCCGATCTGGAGCCCGGTCGGGCCTACGGCGTGTTCCTGCCGAGTCGGATCTACGGCGTGTTCCTGCCGAGTCGGGCCTACGGCGTGTTCCTGCCGAGGTCGAGTCGTCCGATCCGTGCCACGTTCTCCCGGTCCTCGGTGTCCGTGCTGGCCTCGGCGGTGAACCAGGCGTCGAGGATCTCCTTGAGCAGCGGTCCGGAGGTCAGCCTGAGGCTGAGGGCGAGCACGTTGGCGTCGTTCCAGCGGCGGGCGCCGTCGGCCGTGTAGGCGTCCGTGCACAGGGCCGCGCGCACGCCGGGCACCTTGTTCGCGGCGATCGAGGCACCGGTGCCGGTCCAGCAGCACACGACGGCCTGGTCGGCCCTCCCGGCGGCGACCTCGCGGGCCGCGGCCTCGGAGCAGGCGGCCCACTGGGGGTCGGCTCCGGGGTTCAGCGCCCCGTGCGCGATGACCTCGTGGCCGCGTGTCCGCAGTTCCGCCACGAGGTCGCGCGCCACGGGTTCGTCCATGTCCGAGGAGACAGCGATCCGCATGCTCCGAGCCTACTCGGCCCGCCTTGCGGGAGCGTCAGGACAGCGCGCCCAGCGGATCGTCCAGGACGGGCTGCCAGGCCAGTTCCGCCGCGCCGACCAGGCTGTTGTGATCGAGGGTGCACGGCAGGATGGGGACGCCGCCGCTCTGCCCCCACAGGCTGCGGTCGGCGACGACCGCGCGCAGCCGGTCCGGGTCGGCGTCGAGCAGCGTGCGGTGCAGGCCGCCGAGGATGATGCGGTCCGGGTTGAGGATGTTCACCAGCCCCGCGAGGCCGAGGCCGAGCCGGTCGATGAGGGCCTCGGTGGCGGCCCGGACGGACGGGTCGGCGTAGTGGCCGCCGATCAGGTCGTTGGCCTGCTGGAGCAGGGAGACCTCCGGACCCGGGTCGCGGCCGGCGGCCGTGAGGAACGCCAGCGGGTCCGCCTCGACGTCCAGGCAGCCGCGGCTGCCGCAGTGACAGGGGCGGCCCTCGGGATGGACGGTGAGGTGACCGACTTCCAGCGCCAGGCCCGAACTCCCGGTGTGCAGGCGCCCGTCGAGCACCAGCGCTCCGCCCACGCCCCGGTGCCCGGTGGCCACGCACAGCAGGTCCCGGGCACCCCGGCCGGCGCCGTGCCGGTGCTCGGCGAGCGCGGCGAGGTTGACGTCGTTGCCCGCGAACGCCGGTCCGGTGATGCCGGCCGCGCGCACGCACTCCTCGAAGATGCGGCGCACCGGCGCGCCCACCGGCCAGGCCAGGTGCAGCGGGTTCAGCGCGAGCCCGTCCGGTTCGGCGACCGCGGACGGCACGGCGAGGCCGGCGCCGACGCATCGGCGTCCGGTGGTGCGCAGCAGTTCCGCCCCGGCCTCCACGACCGACACCAGGACCTTCGCCGGATCGGCCGCCACGGTCTCGCAGCCGGGAGCGGTGGCGACGATCCGGCCGCCCAGTCCGACCAGGGCCGCCCGGAACCCGTCGGCGTGCACCTGTGCCGCGAGGACGACGGGCCCGTCCTCGGCGACCGCCAGCCGGTGCGAGGGCCGCCCCTGCGAACCGGCCGCCGCGCCGGGCCGGGCGTCCACCCGGATCAGCCCGAGCGCCTCCAGTTCGGCGGCGACCGCGCCCGCCGTGGCCCGGGTCACGCCGAGTTCGGCGGTGAGCACGGAGCGGGTGGGGGCGCGTCCGGTGTGCACGAGTTCCAGGGCGGGACCGAGCGCACCCCGCCCCCGGTCCAACCGCGTCCTGGACGTGGTCCCTTCCCCGGCCGTCCGGGGGTGCGCCTTCCCGCTCATGGAGGCGAGTCTCCCATGATCCGCGGGGTGCGCCGGCCTACAGCCCGCCGACCCGGAGCGTGATGTTCAGGCGCCCGGTCAGCCCCAACTCCGGCGGTGCGCTGCCCGGGTGCACCCGGGGTACGCCGTGGAACGCGAGCCGGGACGGGCCGCCGAAGACGAACAGGTCACCGCTGCGCAGTTCGACGTCGGTGTACGGCCGGGCACGGGTCTCGGTGTTGCCGAAGCGGAAGACGCAGGTGTCACCGAGGCTCAGGGAGACCACCGGGGCGTCCGACTTCTCGTCGCCGTCGCGGTGCATTCCCATGCGGGCGTCGCCGTCGTAGAAGTTGATCAGCGCGATGTCGTACGCGGCGGTCGCCGCCCGCGCGGGACCGAGCGCGTCGCGCACCGCACGGCGGCCCAGTTCCCCCAGCCAGCCGGGGAACGGCTTCACCGGGGCGCCGTCCCCGTCGACGACCGTGCGGGCGTAGGCGTACGGATGCCAGTGCCAGCCCAGACAGACCTGGCGGGCGGTCATCGTGCCGCCGCCGGGTGTGCGGACCGTGCGCAGGCCCGCCGGCGGGCGCGCCCACTCCCGGCAGGCCGCGACCAGCTCGCGCTGGCGCGCCGGGTCCAGCCAGTCGGGCACGTGCACCGCGCCGGGCGCGACCCGCGTACGGTCCCGGGGGAACAGCTCTGTGTCCATGCTCTCCATCCTGCCCAACAGTTCTGAGCTGGGCCTCGGCTAGCCTTGACGCACGATGGACGACCGTATGACGACTCCCTGGGGCGAGCTGACGCTGTCCCGTTTTCCCGAGGACCCGCGTGACCGGCTGCGCGCCTGGGACGCCTCCGACGCGTACCTGCTCCGGCATCTCGCGAACGAGGAGGTCCCGCTGTCCGGCACGGTCGTGGTGGTCGGCGACCGCTGGGGCGCGCTGGCCACGGCGCTCGCGGCGCACCGGCCGACGCAGATCACCGACTCGTTCCTCACCCAGGAGGCGACGCGGGCCAACCTCTCCCGCAACGGCGTCGAGCCCGGCTCGGTGCAGCTGCTGACCACTCAGGACGCCCCGCCCGCCCGGATCGACGTCCTCCTGGTCAGGGTGCCCAAGAGCCTCGCGCTCCTGGAGGACCAGCTGCTGCGGCTGGCGCCCGCGGTGCACGCGGGCACCGTCGTCGTCGGCACCGGGATGGTGAAGGAGATCCACACCTCGACGCTCCGGCTGTTCGAGCGGATCCTCGGGCCCACCCGGACCTCGCTCGCCGAGATGAAAGCCCGGCTCATCCTCTGCGCGCCGGAGCCGGCACGGAAGCGGGCCGGCAGCCCCTGGCCGTACAGCTATGCCCTGCCCGACGGCGTCGGCCCGGTCTCGGGGCGGACGGTCGTCAACCACGCGGGCGTCTTCTGTGCCGACCGGCTCGACATCGGCACCCGGTTCTTCCTCCAGCACCTGCCGGGCACCAAGGGCAACCGGGTCGTGGACCTCGGGTGCGGCAACGGCGTGGTCGGTACGGCGGTGGCGCTGGCCGATCCCGGGGCCGAGGTGCTGTTCGTGGACGAGTCGTTCCAGGCCGTGGCCTCGGCGGAGGCGACGTACCGGGCGAACGGCGCGCCCGGGCACGCGGAGTTCCGGGTCGGGGACGGGCTGGCGGGGGTGCCGGCCGAAAGCGTCGATCTCGTGCTCACCAATCCGCCGTTCCACTCGCACCAGGCGACGACCGACGCGACGGCGTGGCGGATGTTCACCGGCGCCGAGCGGGTGCTGCGTCCCGGCGGCGAGCTGTGGGTGATCGGCAACCGGCACCTCGGGTATCACGTGAAGCTGCGGCGGCTGTTCGGCAACAGCCGACTGGTCGCCGGCGACCCGAAGTTCGTGGTGCTGACGGCCGTCAAGAGGTGACCGCCGCGCCCTGCGGCCCGGACGGCCCGCCGCGCCGGCCGGTGCCGTGTGCCGGGCGTGTCCGTCCGGTCAGCCGAGTACGCGGACGATGCCGGCGACCGTGCGCGCCATCGCCTCCCGTCCCACGCTCAGGTAGGCGCGCGAGTCGACCGCCTCGGGGTGGGCGGTGAGGAACGTCCGGATCGCGCCGGTCATGGCGATGTTGAGGGCGGTGCCGACGTTCACCTTGGCGATGCCGCCCGCGGCCGCCGCGGCCAGTTCGCCGTCCGGAAGCCCGGACGAGCCGTGCAGCACGAGGGGCACGTCGAGGGTGGCGGCCAGCCGCTTCAGGAGGGCGTGGTCGAGGGTGGCGGTGCGGGTGGTCATGGCGTGCGAGCTGCCGACGGCGACGGCGAGGGCGTCCACGCCGGAGTCCGCCACGAACGCGCGGGCCTCGGCGGGCCGGGTACGCGCTCCGGGTGCGTGGGCGTCCAGCGGGGCCTGCCCGTCCTTGCCGCCCACCCGCCCCAACTCGGCTTCGATCCAGAGGCCTTGGGCGTGCGCCCAGTCGGCGGCCGCCCTGGTCGCGGCGAGGTTCTCGGCGTAGGGCAGTCGTGAGCCGTCGTACATGACGGAGCTGAATCCGGCGCCGGGTGCCTGGCGCAGCAGGTCGTCGCTGTGCACGTGGTCGAGGTGCAACGCGACCGGTACGGCGGCGCGTTCGGCGGCGGCGACGGCCGCCCGGGCGAGCGGGAGCAGGCAGCCGTGGCGGAACCTGACAGCGTTCTCGCTGACTTGGAGGACGACGGGGGCGGGCACGGACTCGGCGCCGGCGACGACCGCCTCGACGTGCTCCAGGGTGATGACGTTGAACGCGGCGACGGCACGGTGGGCCGCGGTGGCGCGGGTGACGAGCTCGCCGGTGGTCACGAGGGGCACGGCTGGTCCTTCCGTGGGCTTCAGGGGCCGGGGATCGTGAGCTTCGGGGGCCGGGGATCGTGAGCTTCAGGGGCCGAGGATCACCGAGCGGGTGAGGTGGCGCGGCCGGTCGGGGTCCAGGCCGCGGGCGGTGGCGAGCGCGACGGCCAGGCGCTGGACGCGGACCAGTTCGGCGAGCGGGTCCAGAGCGCCCGCCACCCATGCCCCGCCGGTCGCGCGCACCTGTCCGGCCAATCCGTCCGGGGCCTCGCCGAGCATCCAGGCGGCGGTGGAGTGGGTGGTGACGCTGATGGGGCCGTGCCGGTACTCCATCGCCGGGTAGGCCTCGCTCCAGGCGAGGGCGGCCTCGCGCATCTTCAGTCCGGCCTCGTTCGCCAGCCCGACCGTCCAGCCGCGGCCGAGAAAGGTGAACTGTGCGCAGTCCACAAGCCCTTGGGGCAGTTCCGAGGTGAGTGCGGTGCGGGCGTCGGTGATGACGGCCTCGGTGTGCAGTCCCAGGTGGGCGCGGAGCAGGGTCAGGGCAGTGGTCGCGAACCGGGTCTGGACAACGGAGCGTTCGTCCGCGAAGTCGAGCACGACGAGGTCGTCGGCGGCCGTCCTGACGGGCGTGTGCGGGTCCGCGGTGATCGCGGTCGTGCGCGTACGCCCCGTCAACCGCCTCAGCAGGTCAAGCACTTCGGTGGTGGTGCCGGAGCGGGTGAGGGCCACCACGCGGTCGTAGGAGCGGCCGTGCGGGAACTCGGAGGCGGCGAACGCGTCCGTCTCGCCCTGCCCGGATCCCTCCCGCAGCGCCGCGGCGGACTGCGCCATGAAGTACGAGGTGCCGCATCCGACGAGCGCGACCCGCTCCCCCGGCGCCGGCAGCGCCCCGCCCTGCTCCGGCGCCCGGGCCGCTGCCCGGGCCCAGCACTCGGGCTGACTGGCCAGCTCGTCCGCGACATGAGTCATGCCGAACCCCTCCCCAGGAATGCTTGTTCTTGCAAGATAGAGCGGACTTTCGAGCACGATCAAGCATTCGGACCGGATCCGGGTGCGCTAGGGTCGCCGGGAGATCGGGGACCGGTCGAGGACGAGTCGGGGACGAGTCGGGGACGAGTCGAGTACCGGTCGAGGGACGCTCGGGAGACGGAGGGCACGGATGTCGCGCGACGCCCGCTGGAAGGCGCTGCTGGAACTGCTCGTCGAGCGCGGACGGCTGGACGTCGAGGAGGCCGCCGCCGAACTCGCGGTCTCCTCCGCGACGATCCGCCGAGATCTCGACCAGCTGGCCGAGCAGCAGATGCTCGTCCGCACCCGGGGCGGCGCGGTCGTGCACGGGGTGTCGTACGAACTGCCGCTGCGCTACAAGACGGCCCGGCACGCCTCCGAGAAGGAGCGCATCGCCAAGGCGGTCGCGGACCTCCTCGCCCCCGGCGAGGCGGTGGGCCTGACCGGCGGCACGACCACCACCGAGGTGGCGCGGGCCATGGCCGTGCGCAGCGACCTGGCGTCCGGCTCGCCCGCGCTGACGGTCGTCACCAACGCGCTCAACATCGCCAGCGAGCTGGTGGTACGCCCCCAGTTCAAGATCGTGCTGACCGGCGGGGTGGCCCGCCCGCAGTCCTACGAACTCGTCGGGCCGCTCGCGGACACCGTGCTGAGCCAGCTCACCGTCGACGTGGCGGTGCTCGGGGTCGTCGCCTTCGACGCGCTCCACGGGGCCGCCGCCCACGACGAGGCGGAGGCGGCGGTCAACCGGCTGCTGTGCGAGCGTGCCGAGCGGGTCGTCGTCGCCGCCGACTCCAGCAAGCTGGGCCGGCGGGCCTTCGCCCGGATCTGCGCGGCCGAGGCGGTGCACACGCTGGTCACGGACACGGCCGTCCCCGCGGACGTCGTGCGCCGGTTCGAGGAGGCGGGGCTGCGGGTCGTCGCGGTCTAGCGCCGTTACCGGCCCCGCGCTGTCCCGTGCCGCCTAAGCTGAGGCCGAGGCCGAGGGACGTGCCGGGCATGGAGGCTGCGATGGATGGACCACCGACCACACAGACCGCACAGCACGGGGCCGGGAGCGGGCGTTACCTGCCGATCGCCGAGCACGGTCTGATCGGCGACCTGCGCAGCGTGGCCCTGGTGGGCACCGACGGCACGATCGACTGGTACTGCTGCCCGTCCTTCGACGCCCCGAGCGTCTTCGCCTCCGTCCTGGACGCGGACAAGGGCGGCTCGTTCGAGCTGGCGGCGACCGTGCCGGCCCGGACCAAGCAGTTCTACTTCCCCGACACCAACGTGCTGATCACCCGGTTCTTCACCGAGGACGGCGTCGGCGAGGTGCAGGACTTCATGCCGGTCGACGGGGCCGCGGTGGAGACCGAACGCCACCGGCTGATCCGGCGGGTGCTGTGCGTGCGCGGCTCCATCCCGTTCCGTACCCGCGTGGCGCCGCGCTTCGACTACGGCAGCGAGCCGCACACCGTGCGCATGGCCGGCGACGTCGCGGTGTTCGAGTCCGCCAAGCTGTCGCTGGGGCTGACCGCGACCGTGCCGCTGGAGGTCGACGGCCAGGACGCGTACGCCGACTTCAAGCTGGCCGAGGGCGAGTCGGCGGTGTTCGCGCTGGACCAGGTGGGCGGCGAGGTGGCGCCCCGCCGATGCGCGCGGACGGAGGCCGAGGAGCAGTTCACCACCACGGTGGAGTACTGGCGGAACTGGCTGACCCAGTCCAAGTACCGTGGCCGCTGGCGGGAGATGGTGCACCGTTCGGCCCTCACGCTGAAGCTGCTGACCTACGCGCCGACCGGGGCGATCGTGGCGGCGCCGACGACGAGCCTGCCCGAACAGCTCGGCGGCGAGCGCAACTGGGACTACCGGTACGTGTGGGTGCGGGACGCCGCCTTCTGTGTGTACGCGCTGCTGCGGCTGGGCTTCACCGGCGAGGCCGAGGCGTTCATGAACTTCCTGACCCGGCACATCAGTCCGGGTGACGGCAAGCCGTCGGGTCCGCTCCAGATCATGTACGGCATCGACGGCCGCACCGATCTGACGGAGCGTGAACTCGGTCATCTGGAGGGGCATCGGGCCTCCGCGCCGGTGCGGATCGGCAACGCGGCGGCCGAGCAGCTCCAACTCGACATCTACGGCGCGCTGATCGACTCGATCTACCTCTACGACAAGTGGGCCAAGCCGATCTCCAGCAGCCAGTGGGACGACGTGTGCGCGCTGGTGGACTGGGTGTGCGAGAACTGGGACCAGCCCGACGAGGGCATCTGGGAGACCCGCGGGGGCCGCAAGAACTTCCTGTACTCGCGGCTGATGTGCTGGGTGGCGATCGAGCGGGGCATCCGGATGGCCAACCGCCGCGGTCTGCCCGCCGACCTGAACCGCTGGCGGGAGTGCCGCGACACCATCTACCGGCGGATCATGAGCCGGGGCTGGTCGGAGACGCGCCAGGCGTTCGTGCAGCACGAGGACGGCGACGTGCTCGACGCGGCGGTGCTGATGATGCCGCTGACGAAGTTCATCGCGCCCACCGACCCCAAGTGGCTGTCCACGCTGGACGCCCTCACCCACGACCTGGTGTCCGACTCGCTGGTCTACCGCTACGACCCGCTGGAGAGCCCCGACGGGCTGCGCGGCGACGAGGGCACGTTCTCCATCTGCTCGTTCTGGTACGTCGAGGCCATGGTGCACGCCGGGCGGATCGACGAGGCGCGGCTGGCGTTCGAGAAGATGCTCACCTACGCCAACCATCTCGGCCTGTACGCCGAGGAGATCAGCCACACCGGCGAGCAACAGGGCAACTTCCCGCAGGCGTTCACTCATCTCGCCCTCATCAGCGCGGCCTTCAATCTGGACCGTGCCCTCGGCTGAGGGCCACGGGCTGAGGGCGCGGCGGCGAATCGGCCCAGCAGGGGCACCTGCCGGAACAGTTCGAGGTGACCGTAGGCGGGCGCCCGCTTAGAGAAGGTGGCCATCGCCGCGTTCAGGGGCCCGCCCAGGACTCAGTGCCCGTGGCCGCCGGAGGTCGTGTGACCTTCGGAGGTCGCGTGGCTGTCCGAGGTCGCGTGGCTGTCCGAGGGCTGCGGGGCAGCCGGGCTCTGCTCGGCGCCGGAGGGCGTTCCCGGGCCCGTCCGCTCATCCGCCTCCGTGTGCCCCTCGCCCGCCGCCGTCCCGGCCCGGACGGTGAACGCCGCGGTGTGGACCTTCCCCGCGTGCTTGAAGTCGAGGAAGAGCCGGTAGCTGCCGGCGCTCGGTGCCGTGGCGGTGAAGGAGACGGCCGGGCCGGGCTCGGTCCTGCCGTCACCGGGTTCACCGGTCGGGTGGACGTGCAGGTACGCGAGGTCTCCGGAGCGCAGCGCCACCAGGTGGCCGTAGGCGCCGAGGTAGGGCTGGAGGTCGGTGACGGGCCGGCCGGCGCGGGAGACCGTCAGGGTGAGTTCGCCGGCCGCGCCGGGGCGCAGGGCGCCGTCGAGTTCGACCTCGTAGCCGTTCACCCGCGCGGTGGCGCTCGGCGCCGGGAGGCGTTGCGGCGCGTAGGGGCCGGAGGCCGCCAGGTCCGCGCCGAGGGTGAGGTTCTCGGCGTCCTTCCGTGCCGGGGTGAAGTCGGCGAAGACCCGGTATCCGCCCGCCCGGGGCAGCTCGACGGGGATGCTCCAGGTGCCGTCGGCGGCTCGGGCCGGGTGCAGGTGACGGTAGGTGACCAGGTCACGCGAGGCCACGATGAGATGGAGTTCTTTGTCGTGCTCGCGTTGGTAGGCGGTGACGGCGCGGCCGGTGTCGTCGCGGATGACGAAGCGCAGGTCCGACTGGTGGCCTGCGGCGACCTGCGGAGTCCTGAGGTCGAGGGTGTAGCCGTTCGCGGAGATCTGCAGCCCGCCGGGCGGCTGCGCCTCGTGCCCCGTACGGCCACCTTCCCCCGGTGTCGGTGGCGCCTCGCCGTGGCTCCCGTGGCGCGCGGGCGTGGGGTCCTCGACGACCGGGTCGAGGCCCTTGCCCACGCCGTAGGCCGTGGTGAACGTCGCGGCGAGCGCGGCGGCGAACGTCGTGATCTTCAGTCCAGCGTGCATGGCCGGCTCCTGGGCGGTCAGGGCCTCCGGCGTTCTTGCCGAGACCTCCTACTTCTGCATACCCCTAGGGGGTATAAGGTCAAGCCTTCGGGGCGTCCCCCATATACCCGGGTGGGGTATCCGGGGAACACATTGAATGATACCCCCACCCCGTATGTGCGTCGCGGTCCCGTGGCCCCTGCGGGTGCTGTTCCTCGTCACCCCGGGCGTGCCCGCGGGCGTCCTGGAAGGTCGAGAGCCGCCCTGGACCTTCCAGGCTTCGCCGGCTCGGTCAGCCGAAGGCCCTGACCGCCTGGTAGTAGGTCCACGCCGTGCTGTCGCAGGCAGTCCTGGTCCCGCCGGTGTAGGGGACGCACACGCGCTTGAGATCCTCGTAGAAGGCACTGTCCAGGCGCGCCTTGTGGGCACTGAAGGTGCCCGCGGCCTTGTAGTTGCGGTAGCCGAAGTCGTGGCGCGCGCAGGAGATCGAGAAGGGGAAGCCGAACGGGTTGTCCGGCGAGGAGGAGCAGTAGTCGGTGGTCCAGTCGAACCCGTACGCGCTCCAGGCGGGCTGGTTCGTGCGGGCGGTGTTCCAGGCGCTGTAACTCGACGCGCTGGTCTGGGTCCAGCTCGCGAGGACCTGGGGCTTGTCGGCGGGAGCGGCCTCGGCGGCCGCGGCCGTACCGACGACGGTGGCCAGGGCCAGAGTCGAGGCGGCAAGAGCGGTGGCGAATCTGCGGTGCATCCCACACCTCCATGAGGCTGCGATCCGCTCCTCGGATGGCAGGTTCATGACAAGATGATTGACACCGCAACAGTGCTTTCACACCGCATACACCCAAATGGCGTATTAACTCTGGGACGTGACTGGAGATCTGGCGGTGAACAGGCCGTAGGTGCGCACAGGTGGCCGGCGAGGCAACGGAAGCCGGACATCGGCCAGTTGGGCCGCGTGGTGCATGATGCCCGCCGGTCCGTGCGCGGTGCGTGCGGGGTCTGTGCGCGGTCTCTACGTGGTCCGGACGCCTGGCGGTGTCCCCCCGTCTGACGTCGCGCCGGAGTCGGCGCGCACGGCCGCTTCGCTGACGTCACGTCAGTATCGGTGCCCAGCAGCTTGCCTGACGCAGCGTCAGAGCCAGGTGCGCGGCCGTGGCCACCGCGAGCAGCACCGGACCGGTGCCGCCGACGTCCCGTACGGCGTCCCGCGCGGCCTCGCGCAGGGCGGCCGGCCAGCCGGTGAGGGACTCGGGGCGGGCTCAGGCCCGCAGGCCCACCACCAGGGCGCCGGCACCGATCACCGCGGCCGCCACCGCGAACAGCGGCGAGCCGGGCAGTCCCGCCCCGGGCCAGCGCCAGGTCCGCGGCGAACAGCACCGCGCCCACCAGGGCGACGGCCCGCGCCAGCAGCTCGCCGGTCCGCGGGCGCCTCCGCAGCACCGGACTTTCTCCGACGGCCCCCCTGAGACCTCTCGCTCCCCTCGCCGCCCCTGTCACTCGCCCCGGTACGGCAGCGTCGTCCCCGGCAGGCTGTACTCGTCCCGTCTGCCGCACATTCCGAAGCCGCCGAGCCTCGTCGGTGCGGCCTCGTACGCGGTCGCCTCGCCGAGGTGGGCCGGCTCGCCGCCGGCCAGCGCGTCGAGCTGGGCGCCGGTGCGTTCGGCGGCGGCCAGCGCTCCGGCCCGCCACAGCTCGCGCCAGGCGGGAACCTTGTCGCGCACCAACTGGGCCGCGGCGCGCTGGAACTCGACGTACGGGCCGTTGTCGCCGGCGACGAGGGCCTCGCGCAGGACGAGGTACCCCTCGACGGCGAGGTCCCGGCGGCGCCGGGCAGCCGCCGCCGTCTCCTCCCCCGTGCCGGGCGGGAGGCTCGCCGCCGCCGCGTATTTCCCGGGGTCGGCGAGCACCTCGGCCGGGAAGGTGAAGACGGCGTCCCCGGCCTCGGGCAGGCCGCTGTTCTGCATCAGCACGGTGATCCGCAGGCCGCCGCCCTGCACCATGCGGTGCACGGTGCCCGGCGTGAACCAGGCGACCGAGCCGGCCTCCAGAGGGATGTCCCGGTAGCCGTCGGGACTCAGCGTCTGCACCGCGCCCCGGCCGCCGGTGACGACGTACGCCTCCGTGCACACCAGGTGCAGGTGCGGGCTGCCGCCGCACACGCCGTCGGCGGCCTCCCAGTCGTAGGCGCTCAGGTGGGACAGACCGACGGCGCCGGGCAGGGGGCGCGGAAGAGCCGGCGTCCCGGCCGCGGGCTCGCTCACCACGGCATGCCCTCCAGATACGCGGCGACCCGGTCGCGGTCCCAGGCGCCGTCGGCGAGGACGACCCGGTAGCGGTAGGCGAAGGACTCGCCCGGCGGCAGCTCGAACTCCTCGAAGAACGCCCAGGAGAAGGCGACCGTGGGGATCGGCTCGGAGCGCACGAACCAGTGTGACTCGTGGATCGCCCGCTGGTCGTCGAGGTTCTCGGGCGCGTGGGCGAAGACGAGGGTGGACTGCCCGTCGACGTCGTCGTGTTCGGCGGTGAAGGCGAGCCACGGGCCCTGGGTGCCCATCAGCTTGCCCGCATCCGCGCCCGCTCCCCCGTCGAGGTCCGGGCCGAAGACGGTGCCGCCGGTGAAGTCGCGCGGGCCACGCCACTGCAGGCCCGTGTAACCGGCCATCTCACGGCCCGCGGTGGTCGGGGAGCCGAAGGCCAGGGGCTGGTCACGCACGTTGGTGAGACGGATCGACCAGTCCAGCGACCAGGCGCCGGCCGCCTGGTCCACCGAGTGGACGGTCAGGCCGCGCTCCTCGCGCGCCCACTCCGCGCCGCCGTTCTCCACCCAGGTGAGCTCCTCGGTGAGGGCGAGTCGGTCCTCGTCGGCCGTGAACACGGGGAAACCGTCGTGCCGCATCGAGCCGACCCGCTCCGGCAGGGGGAGGTAACCCTGGCCGTGGACATAGCAGTTGCCGCCCCAGAAGTTCTGTCCGGAGAGATGGCTGGCCGTCATCTGCAGGCCCTTGTGCCAGCGGTGGTCGTTCGGGCGGTAACCGGTCACCGTGCGCCCGGCGAGGGTGCGCACCGGGTGGGCGTAGGGCTTGCGGGACTCGAAGGCCTCGGGGTCGGGGCGGTAGACGTAACGGAGGATCTCGGTGCCGTCCGCGGCCTCGACCGCGATGTGCTCGCCGTGGACGTGGCTGACGCGGATGCTCATGCGCGCTCCTTCGGGGCCCAGTGGGGGTGGTCGCCGTGCATCGCCGGGTAGAACGGGTCGCCGGGCGCGATCTCGCCCGCGTGCACCGGGTGGCCGGTGAAGGCGGCCTTGTAGAGGGCGGCGGCGAATTCCAGCGTGGCACGGGCCTCGGGGCCACTGGTCGGCGGCCTGACACCATTGTCGTACGCGTCGAGCAGCGCACCGAGCTGTGCCGTGTGCGAGCTGGGCACGTCGGCGGCGGGGGCGGACCAGGCGGCGGCGCGTGCGGAGTCGACGTGCGGGGCCGGTGTGTAGGCCCAGTCCTCGTTGCGGTGCCCGTACAGGTGGGTGAGCTCGACGGTCGCGTCGGCGCAGTCGACCCGGACGCGGCTGACCTCGTCCGGGGAGAGCACGCTGTTGACGACGGTGGCCAGAGCACCGTTCTCGAACCGGACCAGGGCCGTGGACACGTCCTCGCTCTCGGTGTCGTGGACCAGGCGCGCGGCCATGGCCCGGATCTCCGTCCACGGGCCGAGCAGGTGCAGCAGCAGGTCGTACTGGTGGATGCCGTGCCCCATGGTCGGCCCGCCGCCCTCGGTGGCCCACTTCCCGCGCCACGGCACCGCGTAGTAGGCGGCGTCGCGGTACCACGTGGTCTGGCAGTGCGCGACCCGCGGGGCGCCCAGCTGCCCGCTCGCGATCAGTTCGCGGGCGTGCGCGGCACCGGAGCCGTAGCGGTGCTGGAAGACCACGGCCGCGTACGCGCCCGACGCCTCCTCGGCCGCCGCGATCTCGTCGTACTCGGCGAGCGACAGGGTCAGCGGCTTCTCGCACAGCACCCAGGCACCCGCCTTCAGCGCGGCCACCGTCTGCTCCCGGTGCAGGGACGGCGGCGTGCCGATGAGCACCAGGTCGGGACGTACGGCTTCCAGCATCGCGTCCATCGACGTGTACCCGGCGACGTCCTCGCCCGCGAGGTCGCGGAAGGCGTCGAGCCGGTCCTGGTCGACGTCGACCGCGGCGACCAGTTCCGTGCGGTCCCCGTGGGCTCTGAGGGCCGGCAGGTGACTGCCGCTGACGATGGCACCAGTACCGACCACGGCGACGCGGCGACGGGCTGGGAGCGGGGGCATGCGGTTCTCCTGGTACGGCCGACGGACATGTAGAAAGCGCTTGCTCTTCAGAGGTGACCCTAGGCGCCGGACCATGTCCGGACAACCCCTCTGCAGTGCCTCAGGTGTTCCTCCTGACGCAGCGAGGACGCACCGGACGCCGACCCGATCAGGCCGACGGCCTTCCTCGCACAGCCGTGTCCCGCAGAAGTGACACGTGTCGGGCCGATGTGACGCACGGGGCGCGAGTGCGGCCACGGGCGCGTCCTCGCGTGGCGGGATCGGCGGAACTCGCAGCGGGCTTCAACCGACCGTTGCGGCAGACGTCTTGACAGCGTGCGTACTGTTTCGCGACGTTTGATCCTCGCCGAACAGTTCGGCATCCGGGGGGAGCGGTCGCCCATGCGCACCATGAGCAGGCTGGACATCACGGTCCACAGAACCGGCGAACTGGACGCCTCGCTGTGCGGGGCCTGGCACCGGGCGATGGACGAGTCGCCCGCGTACGCCAACCCCTTTCTCGCCCCGGAGTTCGCGCTCGGGGTCGGCGAACACCGGGGCGGGGCGCGGGTGGCGGTGCTGCGCGAGGGCGCGGATCCCGTGGGCTTCCTGCCGTACGAGCGCAACGCCCTGGGGGTCGGCCGGGCCATCGGTCTCGGGCTCTCCGACTGCCAGGCCCTGGTGCACCGGCCCGGGGTCACCTGGGACTCCGACGAACTGCTGCGGGCCTGCGGGCTGTCCATCTTCGAGTTCGACCATCTCGTCGAGGAACAGAAGCCGTTCGGCCGCCACGTCACGGGCACGTTCGCCTCACCGGTGATCGACCTGGAGCCCGCCGGCGGCGACGGCGACTACGCGACGTGGCTGCGCGGCGCGTACCCCGGGCTGGCCAAGACGACCCTGAAGAAGGAGCGCCGTCTCGGGCGCAACGTGGGCGAGATGCGGTTCGTCCACGACGAACGCGATCCGGCGGCGCTGCGCACGCTCATGCGGTGGAAGTCCGCCCAGTACCGCCGGACGGGACGGATGGACCGGTTCGCGCGGCCGTGGATCGTGGACCTGGTGCACCATCTGTTCCAGGTCCGCGAGGAGCACTTCACCGGCGTGCTGTCCGTGCTGTACGCCGGTGACCGGCCGGTGGCGGCCCACTTCGGGCCACGGTCGCGCACGGTGTTCGCGGCCTGGTTCACCGCGTACGACCCCGAGTTCCGCTACTACTCGCCCGGCCTGATCATGCACCTCCGGCTGGCCGAGGCGGCGGGCCGGGACGGGGTGCGGGTGATGGACATGGGGCGCGGCGAGAAGGAGTACAAGGACTGGCTCAAGACCCGCGAACTGCGGGTGGGTGAGGGGTTCGCGAGCCGGCCCCACCCGGTGGCGGCGGCGCACCGGCTGTGGCGCCGGCCGGTACGCGGCCTGCGGAACACGGTCCTCGCCCATCCCCGCCTGCGTGAGCCGGCCGACCGGCTGCTGAAGACGGTCGGCACCCTGCGCGCGTCGGGCCGGATCCGTCCGGGTGCCCCGGCCCGCTGAGCGGGACGCGGGTCCGCTGTGACCCGTGCCACGGCCGCGTCCGCGTCCGCGGAGGTTTACGGCGCCCCGCGATGGTGAAGCGCTCCGGATGCCCCACCGCGACACCCCGGCCGTCCCCCAGGCCGTCACTCCGGCCCTCACGCCGGCCGTCCCCCCGGAACGACCCCTTCCGGAGCACCCGGCACCGCCTTCGCCGGCCCGGGCCGGCCAAGCCGCGCGACGCCTACTTCGAGGCCGGGGCCCCAGTGGCCGTTCCGGCCGGCCGCCGCCTCGGGACGGGCTCACCGCCGGAGGGAACCCGTGCACGGCCGGGACGCACACCTCACGGCCGCCGAACGCTGATCTCCGGCCGCCTGCGCGAGGTTCGTCGACGCCCCCGGCGGCGCGCCTTGCGTCCCTCAGAGTCGCAGCCGGCCATGGCCGGTCGTCAGGTGGCGGAGGACGGCGTCCCGGGGCCGGAACCGGGGGTTCCGTGGTACAGACAGACCGGACGGGGCGATCGGTGAGGGGGCGGTGCGGTGCTCGGCAGAGGGACGACCGGACGGATGACGGCCGCGGTGTTCGCGGTCGGGGTACTGGGACTGGCGGGCTGCTCCGGCGGCGACGGGAGTGCGGCGAAGCCGACGGACACGGCGGCCGGCAGCCCGACGGCGTCCGCCGCCTCTCCCCTGCCGTCCACGACGGCGTCCGTCCCCGCCGCGTCCGTCCCCGTCACGTCCGACGCTGCCTCGGCGTCGGTACCGGCCTCCACGAGCCCGTCGCCGGTGCCCGTCACCGGGCCGGATCAGATGCTGGTGAAGATGACGGTCAGCGGCGGCTACGCGGGGGTCGGTCAGGAGGTGACACTCCGGGGTGACGGCACCCTCGGGATCAGGGGCAAGGGGAAACCCGTGGTGCGCCGGACCAGCACCGCGCAGTTCACCGAGCTGCGTACGCTGCTCGGCGACCCGGCGCTCGCCGATGTCCCCGCGTTCACGGTCGACCTGAAGGCGGCCGACATGTTCCAGTACGTCCTGCAGTTCGAGGGCCGTACGGTCATCACCGACCGCTCCGCCGAGCAGCCCGCGCTCGACCGTCTCATCGACGCCCTCAGCGCGTGGCTGCCGGGCCGCTGACACCCCGGCGCGATCGGTCGCTGACACCCCGGCGCGATCGTCGAACTCACCGGCGCGGAAGGGCTGTACCGCACCCATGGAGCGCCCCCGTTCGCTACCGACAGGCTCCGGCCCGCCACACCGCCTGCCGCCATCCACCGACCGGGGCCGGCACCGGGAGGCCCGCCGGCCTCACCCGCAGCGTCTGGACAAGCCGTCCGGCAACTCCCGTAGGGCGGAAGTGACGGAAACCCTGAACGTACGCCGGAGCTGAGTTAGCCTCTTCTTCCCTTGGGGACGAACAGGCGTACGGCGAAAACCACTTCGGGGGATGCGTGTCAGAACAGCGGCCGGTGCCACCGGGCTCCGCGACGAGCGAGGCCGCCGCGCTGCGGCAGGCCGGTGCCTCGCCCCTGCATTCCGGTGAACCTCGCCGCATCGGCCCCTACGTGCCGCTGGCGCTGCTGGGCAGCGGCGGGATGGGACGCGTCTATCTCGCGCGTCCCGCGGACGACAGCCCCGGTCTGGTCGCGGTGAAGGTGATCAGACCTGAGTACGCGGACGACCTGAACTTCCGGCGCCGGTTCGAGCGTGAGGCGTCGGTGCACGCCCGGGTCGACACGCCGCACACGCCGAGATTATGCGGCACGGGCTTCGAGGACGCGTTGCTGTGGATGGCCACCGAGTACCTGCCGGGGATCGATCTGGCGGATGCCGTGCGTGAGGGCGGTGCCCTGACGACGGCCGCGGTCTGGCGGCTGGTGGCGGAGCTGGGACAGGCGCTGGCCGACCTCGGCGCCGCGGGGATCGTGCACCGGGACCTGAAACCGTCCAACGTGCTGCTGTGCGTGCGGGGCGCGTACGTGATCGACTTCGGCCTGTCGAAGGCCGTGGACGCGAGCGCGCTCACCGGCACGGGCATCCGGGTGGGGACTCCGGCGTTCATGTCGCCGGAACACCTGCGCACGGGCCGGTCGGACACGACGTCGGACGTGTTCTCCCTGGCCGGGACGCTGGTCTACGCGGCGACCGGGCGTGCCCCCTTCGGCGACGGGTCGGGCGTCGACGTGATGCACCGGGTGGCGTTCGAGGAACCGGACGCCGAGGTCTTCGGGGAGATCACGGCGGCGGACGCGGCGCTCGGCTCACTGCTGTCCGCCTGCCTCGCCAAGGAACCCGGGCGCCGGCCCGCCCCGCGGGACCTGATCGACACGGCCGCGGCCCACACCGTGACGACCGGCTGGCCCGAGCCCCTCGGCGGCCGGGCGCTGGCCCGGCAGCGGGCGTACGAGGTGCTGTGCGACCTGCCCGTCCGGCTCGACGCCCGCGTGCCCTCTTCGGACGACCCGCCGCGGACCCCGCCGCCGGCCCCGGCCGGGCGGACGGGCGAGGACGCTCCGTCCGCGGCCGCCGCACCGGCGCAGGCGGCGGGCCACGTGGCCGCCACACCGCCGGAGCGGTTACCCGCGGGTGCCCGCGCCTCGGGGCGAAGGAAGCGGGTGCTGGTCGTCGCCGCGGGCGTCACCCTGTGCGCGGTGGCCGCGGGCGCCTTCGTCCTCACCCGTCCGGACACCCCGGCCGGCACCGCCGCCCCCGGGTCCCGGGTGACCGTCGGCACCGCCGCGCCCGGTGAGGCCACCCGCCCGGCGACGCCCAAAGGCCCGGACCGGCCGTCCTCGTCCGGCCGGACGGCCGGGGGCGCCGCGCACACCGACGGCGGCGCCGTGCGTACCGAGGTCTCCGGCTCCCCCGCCTCCGACCGACCGGACGGTTCCCCGGCTCCCTCCGCCGAGTCCAGCGCCCCCGCCGGCCTCACCCCGTCCCCGAGCAGCGCGCCGTCCGAGCCGGCCACGCCGCCCTGGATCTCCGACTGCACGCACTACTCCGGCAACGGACGCACCCGCCAGGGGGACAGCGGCAAACGGGTGCTGCAGGTGCAGTGCATGCTGACGAAGCGCGGGTACAGCGTGGGCGGCACGGGCGCGGACGGCGAGTTCGGTTCCGGAACGGAGTCCGCGGTGCGCGGCTTCCAGAGCGCCAAAGGGCTGGACGCCGACGGCGTCGTGGGCCACGAGACCTGGGCCGCTCTCCGCGACACCGAGTGAGCGCCCGCCCGGGCTCCCGTCTCTCTAGGGGGTGCCGCCACCGGGCCGCAGTCCCGTGGCCTGCCCCCGGAACCGGTAGCGGCGCTCGGGCCGCCCCGCCACGCCGTAGCGCAGGGACACGTCGGCACTGCCGATGGTGTGGAAGTACTCCAGGTAACGGCGGGCGCTGACGCGGGAGATGCCGACGGAGGTCGCGCACTCGGCGGCGGACAGGGTGCCCTCCGCGGTACGCAGCGCGCGTGCGACCAGCTCGGCGGTCTCCACGCTCATGCCCTTGGGCAACGCGCCGGCGGTCGACGCCGGCACGGTCGCCCCGGCCAGCACCCGGTCCACGTCGGCCTGGCCGCGCACGACGGTGGCGAGCAGCCGGCCGCGCTGCTGGGCGTAGCGCCCCAGACGGGCCCGCAGGTCCTCGAACTCGAACGGTTTGAGCAGGTAGTCGACGACACCCTGGCGGACGGCACCACGCACCGTGTCGGCTTCCCGGGCGGCGCTGATGACCATGACGTCGCAGTCGTGCCCGGCGGTGCGCAGCCGGGGGATGACGTCCAGGCCGAAGACGTCCGGGAGGTACAGGTCGAGCAGGACGAGGTCCGGGCGCAGCTCGTCAACGGCGTGGGCCGCCTGCTCGCCGGTGTGGGCGACGCCCACGACCCGGAACCCCTCGACGCGTTCGACGAAGGCGCGGTGAACCCTGGCCACCATGAAGTCGTCGTCGACCACGAGCACGTCGATCGTGTCGGACCTGACAGACGTCGACGCGACAGACGTCGACGCGACAGACGCGGACGCGACAGACGTGGAGGACACGCTGGTTCCGTGCTCGCCTCTCATGGGGCCACTCCTTCCGCCACCGCGTCGGTGAGGTGGCTGACGGTCATGCGTGCGGTGAACATGGCCCCGTCGGGCGTGTTGGTCACCGCGATCTCACCCCCGTGACGCTCGCAGACCAGGCGGGTGAGCGCCAGACCGATGCCGCGCTCGCCTTCCTGGGCGGCCTTGGTGGTGAAGCCGTGCGCGAACACCTCCCGGGCGAGCTCCGGTGCGACGCCGGGGCCGGAGTCGCGGACCACGATCTCCACGCTGGAGGCGTCCTGCCGCAGTTCGACCTCGACCCACGCCTCGCGGCCGTCGGACTCCCCGGCGCCCGCGGCGACGGCGGCGGCGTCCACGGCGTTGTCGACCACGTTGCCGACCACGGTCGCCACGTCGGCGGCGTCCTCCGGCGTGAGCCGGCCCAGCGCGGTGCGCTCCGAGATCCGCAGGCTGACCTTCCGTTCGGCGGCCAGCGAGGACTTCGCCATGAGCAGCGCGGCGACAGCGGTGTCACGGACGCGGCGGCTGAGGGTGACGTCCAGCGACTGGCGGCGCTGGTTCAGCGCGCGGAGGTAGCGCACGACCTCGTCCTGCTCCCCGATCTGGATCAGTCCGGAGATGGTGTGCAGCTGGTTGGCGAACTCGTGGGCCTGGGCGCGCAGCAGCTCGGAGGAGCTGCGGAAGGAACCGATCTCCCGCTCCAGCCGGGCCAGTTCCGTGCGGTCCCGCAAGGTGGTGACGGAGCCGAGCGGACGGCCGTCCTTGGTGACGGTCATCCGGTTCATCACCAGCACCCGGCCGTGGCGGACGACGACCTCGTCCCGCCGGCCGGCCGCGCCCTCCCGGTCTCCGGCCAGCACGTCCCGCAGCCGTCCCTCGATGCCGAGTTCGGCCAGGCTGCGGCCCACGCAGTCCCCGGGCAGGCCGAGCAGCCGCCGGCCCATGTCGTTGACCAGCGTGAGGCGGTGCTGCGGGTCCAGGGCGATCACGCCCTCGGCGATCCCGTACAGCATCGCCTCCCGGTGTTCGGCGAGGCCGGCGATCTCCCGCGGTTCCAGGCCGAGGGTCTGCCGTTTGACGCGCCGGGCCAGCAGCAGCGAAGCGGCCAGACCGAGCGCGCTGGCGATCCCCAGATACGCGAGCAGGTAGGAGGAGGCGCCGCTGAGGCGCTGCCACACCGTCGGGTCGGCCTCGCCGATCATCACGGTGCCCAGGTGCTGCCCGAGGTTGTCCCGGGTCGCGCCCAGCACCGGGACCTGGGCGACGAGTTCGCGGCCGCCGTCCAGGGTGAGCGAGCCGGACCAGCCCCGGCCCTCGGCGGCGCCCTCGCCGAGCGGCATCCGGTCACCGATCGCCGTCGGGTTCGTGGAGCTGACGATCCGGCCGCCGGCGTCGGCCACCGTCACGGAGGTGACGTGGGACTGCGTCTGCGTCGCGTTCACCAGCGGGGCCAGGGCCTCCCGCGGCACGGGCCGTACCAGCTGGCTGCGGACCAGGGGGGTGGCCGCCAGCTGCTCGGCCAGCGCGCCGACCCGGCGGCCCTCGACGCGGTTGAAGGTCGCCTCGGACTGGGCGAGGGAGACGGCGGCGACCGCCAGCAGCACCACCACCACGATGGCTAGCTGGAGCACCAGCATCTCGCCCGCGAGGGTCTGGCGGCGGAAGGGGGCGACCACGACGGACTCACTCTCCGGTGTCGGCGGGACGGACGGCGCTCAGGCGCCGGGGCGCCCCATCATGACTCCCGCCCGCGGCCAGGAGAAGAGAGGTGTGCCCGGCTGACCTCCGGTGACCGCAAAGACCACAACCTCCATTGGTTCCGGAAGAGAGACAGGCCCCGAAGGCGCGGGCAGCATGTGGCCCACTTCACCCTCCGCCGCAAGGCTTGCTTCCCTTTCTCCCTGCTTTCCTCTTCCTCCTCCCCTTCCCCCATCCCCCTCTCCCCGTCCTCCTCTCCCCGTCCTCCTCTCGCCCGGCCTCCTCTCTCCCGTCCTCCTCATCGACGTATCGACAGGTGGTGGCACTCGTGCGCCTGCGCACCCCCCTCGCCCTGTTCGGGGCCGCCGTGCTCGTGCTCGTGGGACCTCCGCTCCTCACGAGCGGCAGCGACGCCGCGACCGGCACGCAGATCCCGGGTCTGCGCTTCATGGTCCCCAACACGCCCGGCGGCGGCTACGACATCACGGCCCGTACCGCCGCGAAGAACGCGGAGGACGCCGGTCTCACCCACAGCATCGAGGTGTTCAACCTGCCCGGCGCCGGCGGCACCGTCGGGCTGAGCCGCCTGGTCAGCGAGCACGGCAACGGCAAGCTCGCCATGTCGATGGGCCTCGGGGTGGTGGGCGCCGTGCACTCCAACCACGCGCCCAGGACACTCGCCGACACCACCCCGATCGCCCGGCTCACCGAGGAGCAGGACGTCGTCGTGGTCGGCAAGGACTCCCCGTACACGACGATCGACCAGCTCGTCGGCGCCTGGAAGGCGAACCCGGGCAAGCTCCCGGTGGGCGGCGGCTCCTCGCCCGGCGGGCCCGACCATCTCGCGCCGATGCTGATGGCGCAGGCGGCCGGCATCGCACCGAAGGACGTCAACTACATCCCCTTCGACGGGGGCGGCGAGCTGCTCGCGTCGATCCTCGGCAACAAGGTCGCCTTCGGCGTGTCCGGCGTGGGCGAGTATCTGGACCAGATCAAGGCGGGTGAGCTGCGGGTGCTCGCGGTCACCGGCCCCGAGCGCGTCGACGACCTCGCCGAGGCGCCCACGCTCAGGGAGTCCGGCTACGACGTCGACTTCACCAACTGGCGCGGCATCGTGGCCCCGCCCGGCCTGACCGACGCCGAGCGCGACAAACTCGTACGCCTCGTCGAGGAGTTGCACGACTCCCCGGAGTGGCGCAAGTCGCTCCAGCAGAACGGCTGGGACGACGCGTTCCTGACCGGCGAGAAGTTCGGCGACTTCCTGCGCGCCCAGGACAAGCGCGTGGTGGCGGTACTGAAGGAGCTGGGACTGTGACGACACGGACCGACATCCCCGAGGCCGAGACGTCCGGCGGTCGTTCCTGGCTGCGCGAGCACTCCGAACTCGGCGTGTGCGTCATGCTGCTGGCGCTCGGCGCGCTGGTGCTGACCGACGCGCTCACCATGGACGTCGACATCACCCAGCGCGGGCCCGTCGGCCCGAAGACCGTGCCGGTCGTGGTCGGCGTCGGGCTGCTCGTCATCGCCGCGCTGCTCGCCGTCGACGTCCTGCGCGGCGGCCGGGGCCAGGCGGAGACCGGTGAGGACGTCGACCTGTCCGAACCGGCCGACTGGCGCACGGTGTTGCTGCTCACCGGCGTGTTCCTCGGCGCCGCCGTCCTCATCGAGCCGGCCGGATTCCCCGTCGCGGGCGCGCTCCTGTTCTGGGGAGCCGCCTTCGCACTGGGCAGTCGCCGCCTCGACCGGGACCCGCTCATCGCGGCCGTGCTCTCCCTGGCCACCTACGCCGTCTTCAACAACCTGCTCGGAGTACCGCTGCCCGGCGGCCCGCTGATGGGAGTGCTGTGACATGGACGCCCTCAACTCCCTGATCGACGGCTTCGGAACGGCCCTGACGCCGGTCAACCTGCTGTGGGCGGCGATCGGCGTGCTGCTCGGCACCGCGATCGGCGTGCTGCCCGGCATCGGGCCCGCGATGGCGGTCGCGCTGCTGCTGCCGGTGACGTACGGACTCGCCCCGACCGGCGCGTTCATCATGTTCGCGGGCATCTACTACGGCGCGATGTTCGGCGGCTCGACCACCTCGATCCTGCTGAACACGCCGGGCGAGAGTGCCGCCGTGGTGGCGGCCATGGAAGGCAACCCGATGGCCAAGTCGGGGCGCGGCGCACAGGCGCTCGCGGCCGCCGCCATCGGCCACTTCGCGGGCGGCATGATCGGCACGATGCTGCTGGTCGCGCTCGCGCCGACGGTCGCCGAACTGGCCGTGGACATCGGGGCGCCGGACTACTTCGCCATCATGGTGCTGGCGTTCATCGCCGTGACGTCGGTGCTGGGGTCCTCCCGCATCCGCGGCCTGGCGTCCCTGCTCATCGGTCTCACGCTCGGCCTGGTGGGCCTGGACCAGATGACCGGCCAGCAGCGCCTGACCTTCGGCTCCCTCCAGCTCGCCGACGGCATCGACGTGGTGATCGTCGCGGTCGGTCTCTTCGCGATCGGCGAGGCTCTGTGGGTCGCCGCCCACCTGCGGCGCCTGCCGCCCGAGCCGATCCCGGTGGGCCGCCCCTGGCTGGGCCGCGAGGACGTGCGCCGCACCTGGAAGTCGTGGCTGCGCGGCCCGCTCATCGGCTTCCCGTTCGGCGCGGTCCCGGCGGGCGGCGCCGAGATCCCGACCTTCCTGTCGTACGTCACCGAGAAGCGCCTGTCGAAGCACAAGGACGAGTGGGGCAAGGGCGCCATCGAGGGCGTGGCGGGTCCGGAGTCGGCGGCGTCGGCCTCGGCGGCGGGCACGCTGGTGTCCATGCTGACCCTGGGGCTGCCGACCACGGCGGTCGCGGCGGTGATGCTGGCCGCCTTCCAGCAGTACGGCATCCAGCCGGGTCCCCTTCTCTTCGAACGCGAACCCGACCTGGTGTGGGGCCTGATCGCCTCGCTCTTCGTCGGCATGGTGCTGCTGCTCGCGCTCAACCTGCCGTTGGCGCCGGTGTGGGCGAAGCTGCTGCGCATCCCCCGGCCGTATCTGTACGCCGGGATCATGTTCTTCGCGGCGGTCGGCGCGTACGCCGTCGGCGGCGAGGTGATCGACCTGGTGATCCTGCTGATCATCGGCCTGATCGGCTTCGGCATGCGGCGGTACGGGCTGCCGGTCCTGCCCGCCGTCATCGGCGTCATCCTCGGCCCGAACGCCGAGCAGCAGCTGCGGCGCGCCCTGCAGATCAGCGATGGCAGTGTCCGGGGCCTGGTCGACACGCCCTTCGCGGTGACCGTGTACGCGGTGGTCGTCCTGTTGCTGGCCTGGCCCCTGCTGAAGAGGCTGGTGGTGCGCGGTCGCGCGGCGGTCTGAACGGTTCGCGGGGCGTCCGGGACCGGTGGGGAGGCGGGGCGCTCCGGGGCGTCGGCGGGGAGCGGGACGGTGCCCTTCACCGGCGGGACCCTCCCGCTTCGTCGCGGCGCGCCCCTCTCCCTTTCTTCCTTGCGCTCTCCTCCCGCACCGACCTAGCCTGCTTTTGTGCCGCCAATAAACAAAGTAGGGTCACGCAGCTCGGAGACCGACAGCGCACTCACCCGGCTCCGGGTGGTCCTCACGGTCTTCTTCGCCCTCGACGGCTTCGTCTTCGCCGGCTGGGTGGTCCGCATCCCCGCCGTCAAGGAGCAGACCAACGCCTCGGCCGGCACCCTCGGCCTCGCCCTCCTGGGCGTCTCCGCCGGCGCGGTCGTCACCATGATCCTCACGGGCCGCCTGTGCCGCCGCTACGGCAGCCACCCCGTGACCGTCGTCTGCGCCGTGCTGCTCTCCCTGAGCGTCGCCCTGCCTGCGCTCACCCACTCCGCCCTCGCCCTCGGCGCGGTCCTGCTGGTCTTCGGGGCCGCGTACGGCGGGATCAACGTCGCCTTCAACAGCGCCGCCGTCGACCTGGTGGCCGCCCTGCGACGGCCGATCATGCCGAGCTTCCACGCCGCCTTCAGCCTCGGCGGCATGATCGGGGCGGGGCTCGGCGGCCTGGTCGCCGCCCACCTGTCCCCCACCCGGCACCTGCTCGGCCTGACCCTGATCGGCCTGGCGGTGACCGCCGCCGCGGGACCGGCCCTGCTGCGCCACGAAGCGCCGGTGCCGCGGGACCGCGCCCAGCGCCAGGAGCGGGAGGACCGGCGCCTCGATCCCCGTACTCGCGGACTGGTCGTCGTCTTCGGCCTGATCGCCCTGTGCACCGCCTACGGCGAGGGCGCGCTGGCGGACTGGGGCGCCCTGCACCTGCAGCAGGACCTCGGCGCCTCCCCCGGCGTCGCGGCGGCGGGCTACTCCTGTTTCGCGCTCGCCATGACGGTCGGCAGGCTCACCGGCACCGCCCTCCTCCAGCGCCTGGGCCGGACCTTCACCGTGGTCGCGGGCGGAGCCATCGCCGCGGCGGGCATGCTGGCCGGCGCACTCGCCCCGGAGATCTGGATGGTGCTCCTGGGCTTCGCCGTCGCCGGTCTCGGTCTCGCCAACATCTTCCCGGTCGCCGTCGAACGCGCCGGTGCCCTGGCCGGTCCGACCGGCGTCGCCGTCGCCTCCACCCTCGGTTACGGCGGCATGCTGCTGGGGCCGCCCGCCATCGGGTTCATGGCCGACTGGCTCTCCCTGCCCGTCGCCCTCACCAGCGTCGCCGCGCTCGCGGCCGTCGCCGCCCTGACCGGTTTCGCCTTCCGGCGTGCGGCGCCAGGGTGATCCCGAAGAGGGCCTCCCCGACCCGGAGCCGCCCTGTGAGCGCACTCCATCGGGCACACTGACCGCCATGGAGACTGCCGAGTTCACGACGATCCTGCACCGGGAGGGCGGGTCACTGGCCGCGGCCGCCGAGGAGGCCGGCACCGGCGCGAAGGTGCCGACCTGCCCGGGGTGGCAGGTGAGCGACCTGCTGCGGCACACCGGGATGGTGCACCGCTGGGCGACCGCGTTCGTCGCCGAGGGCCACACCTCCTACCAGCCCGACGGCGGCCTGCCCGGCCTGGACGGCGCCGAGTTGCTCGCCTGGTTCCGGGAGGGGCACGGGCGGCTCGTCGACACGCTCGCCGCCGCCTCCCCCGACGTGCGGTGCTGGCACTTCCTGCCCGCGCCCTCACCGCTCGCGTTCTGGGCCCGGCGCCAGGCGCACGAGACGGCCGTGCACCGCTTCGACGCCGAGTCCGCCCGGGGCGGCACACCCGGCGGGCTCGACGGTGACTTCGCGGCGGACGGCATCGACGAGCTGCTGAGCGGCTTCCACGCCCGCGCCAAGAGCAGGGTGCGCAGCGAGCGGCCCCGCATCCTGCGGGTACGGGCGACGGACACGGACGGCGCGGTGTGGACCGTACGGCTGTCATCGGAGCCGCCGGTGCCCGAGCGGGGCGACGCCGGGGAGGCGGACTGCGAAGTGACCGGCCCCGCCGCGGGGTTGTACCTGTCGCTGTGGAACCGGCTGCCGTTCCCGGCCGTGACCGGGGACACCTCCGTGGCCGAGCTGTGGCGCGAGAAGTCGGCCGTGACCTGGAGCTGAGCCCGGTCAGCCGGAGGCGAGCATCCTGGTCAGCACCGCGCGCTGCACCGGCAGCACAGCGTCGTGCAGCGCGCGCCCCTTCTCCGTGAGCGCCACCCGCACGCCCCGCCGGTCCTCGGGACACATCCCGCGCTCGACGAGCCCGTCCTTCTCCAGCCGGGCGATCAGCCGCGACAGGGCGCTCTGGCTGAGGTGGACGCGCTCGGAGATCTCCTGGACGCGGTACGAGCAGACGCCGTCCGCGGAACGCCCCTCGGACAGCACGTCGAGCACCTCGAAGTCACTGGCGCACAGGCCGTGCCGGTGCAACGCGCGGTCGAGTTCGCACTGGGTGCGGGCGTGCAGCGCCAGGATCTCCCGCCACTGTCGCGCGAGCGCCTGCTCGGCCTTCTTCGCCGCCATGGGCGCACCGTAGCAGAGGAACAGAGTCATTGCATCAGAATTAAATGCGCTTGCATTTGATGCGTCCGCATGTAGTGTTCTGGCGCATGACCTCTCCGCTCACCGTCCCCGCGTCCGAGGGACGCTGGACGCCCCGTCTGTGGGGCACCCTGCTCGTGCTGTGCGCCGCGATGTTCCTGGACGCGCTCGACGTGTCGATGGTCGGCGTCGCCCTGCCGTCCATCGGCGCCGACCTCGGCCTGTCCACCTCGACCCTGCAATGGATCGTCAGCGGCTACATCCTGGGCTACGGCGGCCTGTTGCTCCTCGGCGGACGGACCGCCGACCTGCTGGGCCGCCGCCAGGTCTTCCTGATCGCCCTGGGTGTCTTCGCCCTCGCCTCACTGCTCGGCGGGCTCGTCGACTCGGGTCCGCTGCTGATCGCCAGCCGCTTCATCAAGGGCCTGAGCGCGGCCTTCACCGCCCCGGCCGGCCTGTCGATCATCACCACGACGTTCCCCGAGGGCCCGCTGCGCAACCGCGCGCTCTCCATCTACACCACCTGCGCGGCCACCGGCTTCTCGATGGGCCTGGTGCTCTCCGGCCTGCTCACCGAGGCCAGTTGGCGCCTGACCATGCTGCTGCCCGCGCCCATCGCCCTGATCGCGCTCGCCGCCGGACTGAAGCTGCTGCCGCGCACCGCCCGCGAGAAGGACCACAACGGCTACGACATCCCCGGCGCCGTGCTCGGCACCGCCTCGATGCTGCTGCTGGTCTTCACCGTCGTCCAGGCCCCGGAGGCCGGCTGGACGTCGGCGCGCACCCTGCTGTCCTTCCTCGCCGTCGCCGTCCTGCTCACGGTGTTCGTGCGGGTCGAGCGGCGCTCACCCGGCCCGCTCATCCGGCTCGGCGTGCTGCGTTCCGGCACCCAGATCCGCGCCCAGCTCGGCGCGATGGCCTTCTTCGGGTCGTACGTCGGCTTCCAGTTCCTGGTCACCCTCTACATGCAGTCGCTGCTCGGCTGGTCGGCGCTGCACACGGCGCTCGCCTTCCTGCCCGCGGGCGCGCTGGTGGCGCTGTCCGCGACGAAGATGGGCGCGATCGTCGACCGGTTCGGCACCCAGCGGCTGATCGCGGCGGGCTTCGCGCTGATGGTCGTCGGCTACGCGCTGTTCCTCCGCGTCGACCTCGACCCCGTGTACGCGGCCGTCATCCTGCCGTCGATGCTGCTGATCGGCGCCGCCTGCGCGCTGGTCTTCCCGTCGCTGAACATCCAGGCCACCAACGGCGTCGAGGACCACGAGCAGGGCATGGTCTCCGGGCTGCTCAACACCTCGGTGCAGGTGGGCGGTGCGATCTTCCTCGCGATCGTGACGGCGGTGGTGACCGCGGGCGCTCCCGAGAACGCGACCCCGCAAGCCGTGCTCGACAGCTACCGTCCCGGGCTCGTGGTGGTCACGGCCGTCGCCGCGGCCGGGCTGCTGATCACGCTCACCGGACTGCGGACCGCCCGTCGGCCGCGGGCGTCGGCGTCCGTCGTGGTCACCAAGTCCACCGGGTCCACCGGGTCCACCGGGTCCACTGGCTCCACTGTGAAGGAGACGGAGGCGGAGCGCGTGGCGGTCCGTGACTAGGGGAACGTCTCCGAACCGTGCGCCCGGCGGGGTCCTTGCCCCGCCGGG
>NZ_JBSFTY010000057.1:0-64777 GCF_053591515.1 Streptomyces sp. NPDC003011 | reverse complement strand
CCCTCATCACGTCCGGTTCCGCCGCGCTCCTCGTGGATACTCCGTATACGGCTCAGCTGACACATTTGCTGAAGTCAGCCGCGTACCAGGTGCTGCCGCCCTCGGCGGAGATATCTACCGTGGTCAACACGCATGCCAATGGCGATCACAGCTACGGCAACGGGGAGTTCCCCGGCGCCGAAATCATCAGCACCGACGCCAATCTGCGTCATCTCTGCGTCGAGCCCGGACCTGATCAGCTGGAGGCCCTCCTTGACCGGTGCCGCGAGGACGACCTGATCGGGCGTTACCTGCTGGCTCATTTCGGCCGGTACGACTTCCGGGGTCTTCGCCTCACCCCGCCGACGCGGACGTTCACCGGCCGGTTGGAAGTGCCGGTGGGCGAGCTGACCGTCGAGCTGATCGAGGTGGGCCCGGCGCACACGGTGGGCGATCTCATCGTGCACGTCCCGGACAGCGGGCTCGTCTGCGCGGGCGACGTGCTGTTCATCGGCGACGTGCCAGTCCACTGGGCCGGGCCGCTCGACGGCGTCATCACGGCCTGCCAGCAGATCCTCGATCTCAACCCGGGCGTGGTCGTCCCCGGGCACGGACCGCTGGTCGGGCCGAAGGAGGTCCGCACCTATATGGAGTACGTCGCCGGAGTGCGCGACCGCATCCACGACCTGCACACGCAGGGCCTTGACGTCGACGAGGCCTCCCGGGTGCTGCTGCGTGAACGCCGCCCCGGACTGGGCCTGTGGGAACGTCTCGCCGTCCTCACCGCCACCGAGTACCGCTACCTCGACACCGTCAGCGAGCCACCGCAGCTCTTGCAGGTGCTGAGCACCGCGGTACGACTGGCCCCTGAATCCGTCCCCGGAACCGCCCCTGCGCGGTACACGTTCCCCCCGCAGCGCGACTTGCGCAGCTGATTGACCATCACCCGCCCCTGCCAGCATCGGAGCTGCCCGTGCCCTCCGCGCACGTCACCCGGCCCGCCATCGCGTTGCCGCCACACCACGTCACCACGGACGAGATCTGCACTGATATCGCCGAGGCCCATCCCGACCTGCCGCATCTCGCCGTTGGGCTGCGTATCGCCCGCAGCACGCAGGTCGCCGCCCGCCGCTTCAGCCGGCCGCTGCGGGATCCGTCGATCGGCGGCGAGGCCTCCATCACCGAACGCAACCGGATCGCCTTCACCGAGTCCTCCGTCCTCGCCGTCAGAGCTGCGCGGCAGACACTGGCCGAGACGGGCACCGATCCGCAGGACATCGACTGCATCGTCACGTCACACACGACGTCATGGACGGTGCCAGGCCTGGACGTTCACCTCATCGAGACGCTCGGGCTGCGGCCGGATGTGCGGCGCATACCGATGAGCACCTTGGGATGTGCCGGTGGCGCCCAGGCCCTGGTGAAAGCCGCCGACCATCTCGCCGCCCACCCCGGCAGCACCGTCCTCGTGGTCGTCGCGGAGATGCTCAGTACGGTCTACAACCACCGTGACACCACCAAGGAGTCGATGATCTACAAGACGTTGTTCGGGGACTCCGCCGGCGCCTGCCTGGTCACCGACACGCCGCTCGGCCCGGGCCTGCGCGTCGAGAGCACCTGGGAGTACCTCCTGCCGGACAGCCGCAGCCGTTACGCCGGCCGCCTTGATGCGGCCGGGCTCCACTTCGACTCCGAGAGGTCGGCCACGGCCGCGATCAACGATGTGATGCCGGAGCTGCGCCGCTACCTGACCCGGCAGAACTTCGGGGAGGTGGAGTTCACGGTGCTCCACCCCGGCGGGCCGCGCATCATCAACGACGCCGAGCGGGGCTTGGGCGTCGACCAGGATCCCGAACTCGACGACAAGGCGAAGGTGACCCGGCACAGCTGGGCAAGTCTTCGCGAAGAAGGAAACCTTGGCGGTGTCGCCGTCCTGGCCGTCCTGGCGCGCACCCATGATGATCCCCCGCCCCATGGGGCACGGGGGCTCGTGCTCGGATTCGGCCCCGGCTTCGCGGTCGCCGCCGCCACGGTCCGGTGGGAGACGGCCCCGGCTCCTGTGCCGGTCGGCTAGGTGGGCCGCAACCGCGATGAGATCCGGCGGACGGACGCCGCCGGACCTCTACTGCTCGTCCCGCTCCACCGCGTCGAGCATCCTGCGCAGAGTCTCGCGGTCCTCAGGCCCCAGCGCTGCCAGCGGCTTCGCCGCGCGCATGCCGATGTCTTCCAGCCCCACCCGGCGCAGACGCTCGAGCAGGTCCGCCTGGTCACGTGTCGGCGCTGCCAGGTCATCGAGTGTGCATCCGAAGTACTCGGCAAGGGCGACCAGAATGCTCCGGCGGGGATCGTCCTGCTCACCGCGAAGGAGCATCCCCAGGTACTGAGGGCTGACGAACTCCTGCTTCTTCGGGGTGGGCTCCCACCGGCCTGCTCGCCGCTCCTGCTCTTCCAGCGCGGCAGCGAGCTTGTAGGTGCTGGCGGGTTTTCTTCCCTCCCGCGCGGCCCGCTGGTCAAGGAGCAGCTTGAGCCTCTTGGAGAGCGGCAGCGGGTCGCCCTGTGCTTGCGCCGGCGCCTCGTCAGTCATCTGCTCTCTCCTCGCTCTGTGACGGTCTCTTGGTACACCACCCGGCCGGGCGCGGCCGCCGGAGTAGGGGCGTCGGGCGCAGTCGATGCCACTGCGCGACGACTGTAGATCATCCGTGGAGGGCCGGAAACCGACTGGTCGGCCGACTCTGCTGTCGAAAAACTACGGGCGTTGCTCCCGGCAACTGCCCTGGTACCCGCCGTCACGATCGCCGCTCCCAGGGTGGCGGTCCGCCTCGCGCCCAGACAAGCAGGTCGTCGGCGGCGAATAGAACAAGCCGCTCCTCGGCGTCCAAGCCCTCGTTCCACGCGATCCCGCTTCGGGTGAAGTCGCTCGTGGTCACCACTGCGGCAGCGGCGCAGTGGTGTGGGTGGCTGGCATAGGTGCCCTTGACCTCGTACAGCGTTTGGGAGGCGACCTTGTTGGATGCCTGGAACCGCTTGCACTGCAGCAGGAAGCGGCGCCCGTCCGGGAGGCGGACGCGGACGTCGCCCGCACGGTCCTCGGCGCCTCCGCACTCCACGATGTCGGTGCATCCGTCGCGGCGGCACAGTTCAGCGATGTGGTGCTCGAAGCTGCCCGGCCCGCTGGGAGGCAGGGCCCGCCACTGCGCGATTGTCGCCGGGAAGCCACCTCGCGTCCGCCAGCCAGCGCGGCCCCGGCGTCCTTCCCGCTGTCTGCGCGGCAGCAGCGCCGCCATCAGGCCGAGAACGGCAAGACCGAGTATGAGTCCGGCCAGCACGAGCGGGTGGGAGCGTAGGTAGTCGAGGGCGGCTCCGACCAGTACCGCAGTCATGACCGCGCCGAGGACGCAGATGAACAGCCGCTCGCCTCGCCCTATTCGTCGCGCGCGCGGGCGACGGACCGGTGCACGCCGCTGCGCGGTGCGCTGGCGGTGCCGCCGCCCGGTCGGGGCCGCCATCAGAGGACCACAGTCCACACGACCCAGTTGCGCTCCGGTTCATCCGGGGCCCTGTCGCTCACGCGAAACTCCCTTTTGGCAACTTGGGGGACTCGTGCCGGAAGCAGGCCCGCGACCGGACCCGCTCGGCACGGAGACGAAGGTAACGAAATCGCGTTGTCTATGCAACCCGTAATCAACCCGGCACTCGTGCGGGAACCCGGCGCTGTGGGAGCGGCCATCAACGCGCCGCACCCGGGGCGCTGCCCGCAGTAGTGCGGACGCTCTCCAGCGGGAACATCGCGGCGGTCGAGTCGCCGGCCGGTTCCGCCCAGGCCGACTCCACGTCCAGGGCGTCCGGGTCATGGCCGGGCAGGTTCAGTGCCCGGACGAATGCGAAGAGGTCCTCGTGACGGACGTCGTACCGGCCGGAGTTGCAGCCGCAGGCGGGATCGCAGTCCTGCCAGTCCGTCTGCTTCCAGTACGCGACAGTCACGGGAACAGCGCCGGGAGTCTGGGAGAGCACCAGGCGCGGGAACTTGTCGTCACCGGTGTGCTCGCCGATGTCCCTGAGGCACGAGCACTCCTCCGGGAGGAGCTCGCCGACCGGGTTGTGCGGCGGACCGTCGGCGGGGTCGTACGCGCTGCCGTTGTCGTCAAGGAGTACGCCGTCGCAGTCGGCGGTGTGCCGGTCGAACACGGCCCAGCGCAGTGTGAGCGCGCAGGGCTGTGTGCGGAATCGGGAGAACCGGGAGTCGCCGGCTACCCGCTGGCCGGCCGTGTGCGCGTCGATGTGACCGCCGAGCAACAGCATGGCCTCGTCGAGCCAGTACAGCGGCCAGACGACGGCGTCGATGGACTCGTCGGTGATGTCGCTCAGCTGGAGCGGATCGGAAAGCACGAGGTTCCTCCTCAGCGTCCGTGGTGGGTGGTGGTGTTCGACCTGCCCCACCAGCGGTTGGTGTTGTGGACGTGACTGTGGTGCTCGTGGTGCTCGACCGTGCGGCCGAGCGCGGCGGGCGCCGAGCGCAGCAGGACCGCCCCGAAGATGATCCAGAACAGGACGCCGGTGCCCCCCGCTGCGGCAGCGCTGAAGAACTGGCCGGCACCCCAGCCCACTCCGGCCGCGCAGACGCCGCTCGCGGCGATGCGCTGGGCCTTCGGATCGAAGACGACCAGGGGCTGAGGGCTGAGGTCACGCGGCGGGGTCGGCTGGACGGGCGGCGGAGCCATGCTCTTGCGCATCGGGACGCTCCGGCCGTAAGCGTCGTCCACCCAGACGACCGGGTCGCGTTCGTCGTAGGTCTCGACGGGCCCCGTGAGGGGGGCCTGGGCGAGGGGCATGCGGTATCGGGGGGTGACGTCGCCGCCGTACACGTGGTGCGGCTGCACCGCGGTCTCGGTGTCGTCGTGCCGGGCGACGTCGTACCCGTGGGGGGCGGGGACGAGGGGCGCGGACGGCTCTTGGGGTTCCGCCTGGACGTAGCGCTGGTACCTCTTCGGCAGGTTGGACACGGTCAGGGTCTCCGGGGGCTGGTGGATGTGTTCAGGGGTGGGGTGCTGGGGGTGTCAGGGTGCCCGTCCCGCCGCCGTGCGGGGGCTTGGCGGCGGGACGGCTGAATGGCCACGTTGGTCACTCCCCGCGCAGTTCGGCGAGGAGGGCGTCCAGTTCTTCGGGGCGGATCAGAACGTCGCGGGCCTTGGAGCCGTCGGCGGGGCCGACGATGCCGCGGGACTCCATCACGTCCATCAGGTGGCCCGCCTTGGCGAAGCCGACGCGCAGTTTGCGCTGGAGCATGGACGTGGACCCGAACTGTGTGGAGACCACCAGCTCGGTGGCCTGGCAGAGCAGTTCGATGTCCTCGTCGATCTCCTCGTGGATCTCCTTCTTCTGCTTGGTGCCCACGGTGACGTCGTCCCGGAAGACGGTGGTCATCTGGTTCTTGCAGTGCTCGACGACGGCCGCGATCTCCTCCTCGGTCACGAAGGCGCCCTGCATACGGGCGGGCGTGCTCGCTCCCATCGGGAGGAACAGCGCGTCGCCCTGGCCGATCAGCTTCTCCGCGCCCGGCTGGTCGAGGATGACGCGGCTGTCGGCGAGCGATGCGGTGGCGAAGGCGAGCCGGGAGGGCACGTTCGCCTTGATGAGGCCGGTGACGACGTCGACGGACGGGCGCTGGGTGGCGAGCACCAGGTGGATACCGGCCGCGCGCGCGAGCTGCGTGATCCGCACGATGGCGTCCTCGACGTCGCGCGGGGCGACCATCATGAGGTCGGCGAGCTCGTCGACGATCACCAGCAGGTACGGGTAGGGCTGGAGAGCCCGCTCGCTGCCGGCCGGTGCCTTCACCTTGCCGCTGCGTACGGCTGCGTTGAAGTCGTCGATGTGCCGGAAGCCGTACGCCGCCAGGTCGTCGTAGCGCAGGTCCATCTCGCGTACGACCCACTGGAGTGCCTCGGCGGCCCGCTTGGGGTTGGTGATGATGGGCGTGATCAGGTGCGGGATGCCCTCGTAGGCGGTCAGCTCGACGCGCTTGGGGTCGACGAGGACCATGCGGACGTCCTCGGGGGTCGTCCGGACCATGATCGAGGTGATCAGGCAGTTGATGCAGGACGACTTGCCCGAGCCGGTGGCCCCGGCGACGAGGATGTGCGGCATCTTCGCCAGGTTGGCCATGACGTAGCCGCCCTCGACGTCCTTGCCGAGTGCGACCAGCAACGGGTGGTCGTCCTCGGCGTCCTGGGCGAGCCGCAGCACGTCGCCGAGGTTGACCATCTCGCGGTCGGTGTTCGGGATCTCGATGCCGACCGCCGACTTGCCGGGGATCGGGCTGATGATCCGCACGTCCGGGCTGGCGACGGCGTACGCGATGTTCTTGGCCAGCGCGGTGATCCGCTCAACCTTCACGGCGGGCCCGAGCTCGACCTCGTAGCGCGTGACCGTCGGCCCGCGCGTGAAGCCGGTGACCGCGGCGTCGACTTTGAACTCGGCGAAGACGTTCGCCAGTGAGGCGACCACGGCGTCGTTGGCGGCGCTGCGCGCCTTGCTGGGGGCCCCGCGCGTGAGGAGGTCGAGCGAGGACGCGGTGTGGTCCGCGACGTCGGCTTTCGGCTCCGGCTGCTCGGGGCGCGGGGCCGGCGTCGGGCCGGGCGTCGGGGTGGTCTCCGGACGCTTCGGCTCGGTCTGCTGCTGCCTGCTGGTGACGGGGAACGAGCCGTCGGAGCGGGGTGCGCCGACGAATCCGGCGGAGTGCAGGACCATCAGCACCCCGTTCGCGGTGGCCACGTCGATGCCGAGGCGGTTGGCCAGGTCGTCGGCCGATACCTGCTCCAGCTCGGAGAGGAGGGCAAAGGCCCGGGGCAGCACGAGGTTGACCCTCGCCGTCAGGTCGTCGCTTCCGGCGCTGCTGTCGTCGGGAGCGTCGGCGGAGTCCTGTGCGGTGTCGGGGCCGACCCACACGTAGGGGGTCCTCTTGCCGCCGGGCTGGTCGATGTTCTCGTGGGAGGTGAACCAGCCGTCGATGGCCTGACGGGTTGGGGGCCGCTCGTCCGCGTGGCGGGCGCGCAGCCGGTTGATGCAGTCGTTGATGCTCACGCCGTCCGGTCCCGCATCGCGGACCATGGCAATGACTTCGTCGTACCGGGGGTGCTGACGCTTCTTCGGATCGGCCTTGACGCTCTGCTCGTGGTTCTCCCCCGCCTGCCGAGCGATGTCTTCAAACTTCTGGAGCGCGTCGGCGATGGCCTCCTCGACGGCTGGATCCTTCGCGTTCTCGTCCCCACCCGCGCCGCCGACGGGGGAAACGGCCGGGGTGCCACTGCCCTTGTCGCCGTCCGGCCCAGGAGGCGAGTCGCGGAAGGCCTGGCGGTAATGGTCCATCGACGGCAGCGGACCGAGCGTGGCCGGGCCCGAGGGCATGCCGGGCGCCGCAGGCTGTCCGGGGTTGTGACCACCGGCCTGGGGTGAGGCGCCGTTGGAGGCGGTGCGCGAGGCCGTGGTGGCGGGCACGTCCAGGCCGTAGGCGTCCATGAGCCAGCCGATGCGCTCCGGGTCCGACCACCGGTCGGCATAGCCCCACTTCTCGGCGGCGGCGACGGCCTCGGGGTCGAGGTCAGGCCGGATGTCCCAGCGGGCCACCGACAGGTCCTCGATGTCCGCGCTGTCCTCGTCGTCGTTGACGAACGCGATCCTCCCCTTGGTGGGCTGCTCGCCTGGTTCCATGGTCGACGTCTTGGCGTAGAAGGCGCCGTTGCCGGGCAGCGCGGCCAGGTTGATCTGGTGGTAGTAGTCCGGGAAGACGTGCTGGGTTTCGCCGCGCTTGTTGAACTTCATGCCGATGACGGTGTCGTACTGGCTTTCAATTTCGCCGCCACCAGTGTTGGGGCCGGTGCCGCGCTGCGCGACGTCGACGTAGTCGACCGCGGCTTTGCGGCCCTGCTTCACACCGCGGGTCTTGGGCTTGATCGCTGCGGGGCTCCACGCCATCAGGTCGGAGCCCTCTTCGCTGATCACGATGATTGCGGGCCTCTCCCGCTTCGGGACGATCTTGCCGCCGCGCATGCGCTTGGCCCGGTCGATACCGACGTCGAACGCCGCGTTGTACATGCGCACGGCCTCGTCTTCGGTGATGGCCACCCAGTCGATGATCGGCCGGTCGATGAGTCGTCCCTTGGAGTCCTTCCACTGCTCGACCCACGGCCGCAGCCACCGCTTGGCGGTGTTGCCGCCGGCCATGTCGACCATCCAGATGACGCAGTCGACGCACCGCACCAGCAGGGAGATCAGCACGTGCAGGGCTACCGACTTGCCGGAGCCCTTCTTGCCGCAGATGAACACCGAGTTCTGGCGCAGCAGGATCTCGAACGGCTCGCCGCTCTCCAGCATGCCCAGCGTCAGGGGCTCATTGATGGTGATGGGGTCGTGGCCCGCCTCAAGGGTGACCAGCTCCGCGAGCACATTGCGGGTGGACACCTCCAGGAATGCCTCGGATGCCATCTCGCCGCGCTTGAGGGTCAGCGAGCCCTCCCGCAGGTCGCCCTTGCGCATCTCCAGCCGGGGCAGCAGCGGCAGCAGCCCGTTGTAGTCGACTTCGGTCAGCCGCAGGATCAGCCGATAGCCGTAGCTCGTCTTCTCCTTCTTCACGACCTGCACGCCCCGGCCGCCGACCGCCGCGAACAGCTCCTCCCAGTCGTGTAGCGGCTTGTTGAGCTCTGCCTCCTCGGCCGCCCACTTCGCGGCGATCTCCGGGGCGCGCATCCACCGGTCGAGGCCGTACAGGGGGGTTGCGACGACCGTCGCGGCGGCGAGAGCGGACGCGGAGGCGAGCGTCCACGGAGTGCCGTGGGACACCCAGTTGAGCCAGGCCGCCGTGCCGGCGCTCCACGCCCCGGTGAACAGCGTGTGATACCAGCGGGCGGCCGTGCTGCGCAGGTTGCCGTCGGGCAGGTTACGGGTGCGGACGAACCGGCTGACGGCTGCGGAGACCACGCCGCCGACCGAGCCGAGCATCAGCATGTCCAGAGGCATGTCATGCCCCAGGTCCTCGATGACTCCCGCGCCCAGACCGCCGAGGTAGATGAACCCGGAGGTGTACAGGGGCGTGGCGACCACGCCGTGCCTCCAGGGAACCGCCAGTTCGTCACGTTCGTCCTTGGCGTCCTTGCGTGCCATGGGGGTCAAAACTCCTTCAGCTTGAGGGCGGGAAATCGGGGCGGGGCTACACGCGGTTGCGGGAGGAGTCCCACTTCGCGGCACGGGGGTCGGGATTCTCGATGTTGTCGATCTGCTCGGCGTGGATGGTGCGGTACATCCGGTGCAGCTGCTGCACTGCGACGCCGATGAACTGGTACTGCATGGCGGCATCGCGGTAGGCGGCCGGGACGATTTCGTGGACTTTGAACTCCGTCTCGGTCACGTCGGCCACCTGCCTCAGCAGGCCCTCGAGCGCGGAGGTGACGAGCGGCAGGTTCTCGATAACCGCCTCGTAGCCGAACATGTCGTTCGACGGGTTCATCCGGATCATGCGGCCGGCGTCGACCGTCGCGGCCGTCGCCGCCAGCAGCGGCATCGCGTACGCCATGGGGTTGTGCCAGGCCCCTGGCGTCCAGCCGAAGATGTGGCCCCAGTGCGCGCTGATGTCCCACTTCTCGCCCTGCCAGGTGGGCTGTTCGAAGTTCTCGATCTGCTCGCTGTGCACCGAGCGGTACAGGTCGTGGTGCACTGCGTGCACGAAGTTGCCCATGTCCATGCAGGCCCGGGCGATGGTGCGCAGCTGGTCCGGGATGATCGGGTCGACCTTGAAGGCTTCCTCCGTGGTCGTGGCGGTCTCGTTCAGCACGTACATCAGCGCAAGGTTGACGGGCGGCAGGTTCTCGATGACCGCCTCGTAGCCGCGCATGGAGTCCGCCGGCGCGCTGGCGAACGCCACACCGGCGTCCTGGATGGCCTGAGCCGCGTACACCAGCGGCATCGCATGCAGCATGGGATTGGTGGCGTAGGGGACAACAGTGCCCACGGTGGTTCCTTTCGCTCCTGCCGGAGAGGCAACGGGGTTGTGCGTACCGCCGGGGATGCCTCCGCCGCCGGGCGTCCCGGCCGCCACGACGGCGACACGCCTCGGGGTGGCGGGCGAGACGCCAGGGATCGCGGTGGCGTTGCGGTACATCCATCGGTTCAGCCAGCCCCAGCTCCGCGACGCCGCGACGACCCGGGCCAGCGGGGTGGTGCACCAGAACAGGACGCGGGCCATGGGCCGCAGCCAGTTCGGGCCTGCCGTGGACAGCCGGACACTGCCCAGGACCACGTGCAGGCCGGTGATCATGCTGGTGGCGCGGCGGATGAACCGGGCCGCCAGAGGCTGCCCGATCCGGTTCGCCGCCCGCCAGGCCGTACGGAACGGCGAGCCGACGCGACGCATGCCCCGCCACAGCCGGGGGTTGGTGTGACGGCGGATGAAGGTGCTGATCCTCCGGCCGCCCCGGGCCGGAAGCGGGTGCTTCCACGGGCTGGGCCCGCCGCCCGCCTTCTTTCCCTTGCCCTTCTTCTTGGCCTTCGGCGACGCGGGCGCCTTCCCGCCCTTCTTGCCCTTGGGGCCCTTGGCCTTGGGTGAGCCGGGAGCGCCCTTGCCGACCTTCGGCGCCTTCTTCTTCGGGGTGGCAGGGCCCTTCTTCGGTGTCGTAGGGGTCTTCGGCGTCTTCCGCTTCGGCGAGGTCGGGCTGCCGCCGCCGGCTCCGCTTCCGCTCTTCTTCCGGCGCAGGATCCGGCCGAGGATGCTCGGCGAGGAGGCGCCGCCGGATGCTCCCGGCTTGCGGTGCTTGCCGCCCTTCGGCGCGAGCCCCCCCGCGCCCTTCCCCTTGCCGGACGACTTCGGGCCGCCCGGCAGGCCGCCGCCCTTGGCCCCGCCGAACAGGCCGCCCCGCATTCCGGAGGTGCTTGGCCCCTTCGTGCCGGCCAACGTGTTCCGCGGCGTCTTTCCGCCCAGGCCGGCCGGGGACATCTTCTTCCCCCCGCCCTTTCCGGCGGGGTTCCGAGATCCGCCGCCGCCCAGGGCGCCAGAGCCGCCCCCGCGCCCGCGCCCGGTGGAGCCGAGCCCGGCGCCGGAACGGTTCAGCGCTCCCGGTCGGCGGCTGCCGCCCGAGCCGAGCCCGCCCGAGCCGAGCCCGCCGGAGCCGCGGCCCTTGCCGGTTCCGCCGGAGCCCCGGCCACTGCCGGAGCGGCCCGCGCCGGCACCGCTGCCGGACCGGCGCGACCCTCCGGCCCCGGTGCCGCCGCCCGACCGGCCTCCGCGTCCTGGTCCGGCGCCGCCGTTGGACCGGCCGGCGCCTCCGTTCCTCCGGCTGCGGGCGCGTGAGGCGGCCCGGCGGCCCTTCAGGACGAGCGCGGTGGTCGCGGCGGCAGCGGCGGCGAGCACCGCGAAGATCACTATCTGCAGGCCGAACGTGTGGATCAGCCAGCACAGGCTGATCATGCCGACCAGCACGCCTCCGGGGATCAGGATCCCGGCGAGGCTGTCGTCGCTCGCGGTGGAGCGGCGGCGGGTGGTGCGCTGTGTTCCGCCCCCACCCGCAGCCGGGGCCTGCGGCTGCGCAGACGCCTGCGGCACGGCGGTGGCCGTGGCGCCGGGGGGCTGCATGTCGTAGCTGGGGGTGGTCACGGGGTGCTTCCTCCACTCGGGCGGGTCAGATCCGGTCGTTACTGTTCGTGTTCGCCGTGATGTCAAGCTGGGTTGTCAACGTCAACGTCAAGCGCGGATGTCAACGTCAATTGGCCTGATGAAAGGGCCCTTTTCCTGGGGCTGAGCCGGGATTCGGGGGTGTCTTCGTCAAGTCCGCTGCTTGACGTTGACGTTGACAACCCCGGCTTTACATCACGTTGTGTAGTTGTCGCGCGGATGGTCGGACGGGTTGGTCGCGGTCTGGGAGGCGCTCTCGGACGTGAGGTTGGAGTCGCCGCCGGGGTTCTCGTCGGCGCCGGGTCCCGCGTTGGTGAGTTCGACGAGGCTCTTGAGGTCGAGGCGGATCGTCAGCGGAAGCTCCACCGCCTTCTGGGTCGACGTCCTGAGCCCGCCGTTCGGGAAGGCGGTCCGCAGGTGGGCGTAGACCAGCTGCGTCGCACAATCCAGTGCGGTCACGGCATCGTTCGCCGTGGTCGCCGTCCACTCGTACTCGGTGCCGTTGATCGCGGTCATGTAGCTCTCCTTGGTCCAGATGTCGGTCAGTTGTCGGTGCCCGTGGCAGCGGTGGTCTCGGTCTCGCCGGTGGTCTCGATCACGTGGCGGCGCCCGCTGTTGAAGTACTCGCGTGCGAGCTTGAGGCGCAGGGCTGCAGTGGAGTGGGGACGGCCGGTGAGTTCCACCGCCTCGCCCGGGTTGTTCTTGGACCCGAGCTTCACGGAGTCAGCGCTGCCCCGCTCCCACATGAGGTCCAGCAGCGCCTGGATCTCGGCTTGCGCGTCGCCCAGGCTCGTGACCTTGGGAGTCTCGGTCTCATCGGTCTCACCAGACCCGACCTTGTCCTGGCTGTTGCTGGTCTCGTTGGACTCGCCAGACCTGGTCTCGGTGGTCTTGTTAGACCTGGTCTCGGTGGTCTCGTTGGTCCCGTTGGACTTGGTCTCGGTGGTCTCGGTGGTCTGATCGGTCTCGCTGGACTTGGTCTCGTTGGACTCGGTCCCAGTGGTCTCGCCGGACTTGTGTGCTCGCCTGGACCCACGCCGCCTGGACCTGGTCTGGGTCTCGCCGCCGGAACTGGACCTTGATGGTGCGCCAGCCGTGGTGTCGGACTTGGACTGCTCGGCAAGCGTCTGAGAGACCGGGATGCCATACCGGGCCAGGATCAGTGGACGCAGTTCCTCTGCGGTTGCCTCCCGCCGCCACTTGCCGAACTTGCCGGGGTGGCGCTGCTTGAGTTCCTGGATGTAGACCCGCCGCTCCTGCTCCTGCTTCAGCGCCTCGTCCAACTTGCGGATCTGCCAGATCCGCATCCGCCGCACGAGGAAGGCCGTGGAGGGGAAGGCCAGCAACCAGCGGTCCATGCCGACCGCCTCGATGTGCTGCCCGCTGCTGATCTTGGCGATGTGGGCCACGGCGTGCCGGCCGCCTTCAGTCGCGAGGACGAAGAGCATCGGCATGACGGTGTGCATGCCGACGGCCACCGGGTCGCCCCAGGAGGCGCTGGCGTTGAACCAGACGGTCGCGACCGTCAGGCCCCAGGCCGCCTGGCGCAGCAGGGGGAACGGCATGCGCCGCCAGGTGAGGAGCAAGTCGAAGGCGAACAGCACGACGATGCCGGCGTCGACTCCGATGGGCAGCCACTTGGAGAAGCCGCCGAATCCCTTCTGCTCGGCGAGTTCGCGTACGGCGGTGTAGGAGCCGGTGAAGCCGATGCCGCCGATGGCGGCCGCGCCGAAGAGGATGATGCCGATGAGGGCGGCGTGGACCCAGGTGACCTGGTTCTCTCCGGACTTGCGGCGCTCGAGGCGCTCCTTGCGGCGAGCGTCCTTGTCCTCGCGCTTGAGCTGCTTCTCCTTCAGTTTGAGGACGGTGGGGCTGAGGGCGTCGGCCATCTTCTGGTCGGCCTGCCGCATGAGCGCGTCGGCTCGCGTCTTGGTCTCCTCGGCTTCCAGCCTGACCTGCGTTGCCGCGTTCAGTTCCTGCTGGGCCTGCTCCTGGAGTCCCCGGGACGTTGCCGCAGCCTGGTCGAGGTACCCCTGGGCGAGCTCGGTGGCCCGGCTACGAGCCTCCTTCCCGGCGCGACGCTCGGATTCCGCTTCTGTGGTGGCGAGCTGACGTACACGTTCCGCTTCCTGATGGGCGCGGCTGCGGATCTCCTCAGCGGCGGCTTCTGCACGGGTGCGGATCGCCTCCGCCTGCCCGGTGGCCTCGGAGTGGATCCGCTCGGCCTCGCCGCGACTGCGCACAACCTCCTGGTGGGCCCGCTCGGCGTCACCGGCGGCCGCGGTGCGCACCCGCTCGGAGTCAGCCGCGGCGTCGGCACGAAGCTGCTCGGCATCGCTGCGGGCCCGGGCGAGTACCTGCTCGGCCTCGGCGCCGAACTCCTCCGCCCGGCGCCGCGCGGTCGCCACCAGCCGTTCGGCCTCCCGGCTAGCCGCGTCCCGGAGGTTGTCAGCCTCACGCCGGGCGGCAGCAAGGAGTTCGTCCGCCTCCCGACGTGCCTCGGCCAGATGGGCTTCGGCGGTCTCGCGGGCTGTCTTCTGGGCGCTCTCTGCCGCGTCGGCCGCTTCGGCGCGCAGACTCTCCGCCTGTGCACGGGCCCCGTCCAGCAGTTCGTCTGCCTGGGTACGCGCGCCAGTGAGGACCTCCTGAGCGGAGGATTCCGCGTCGGCGCGCAGGGCGTTGGCGTTCTGCTGGGCCTCGTCGAGCAGTTCCTGGACGGTCTTCTCTGTCTCCTGCTCGGCCTGGGCCAGGTGTGCCTTCGCCTGCTCCTCGGCGTCGGAGATGATGCGGCTCGCCTTCTGCTGTGCCTCCTTGACCAACTCGTCGGGTGCCGTGGCAGCCGTCTTCTGCCCGGCAGCACCCCGGCTGCGGGTGTTGGAGCGGCTGTTGCGTGCGGCCATGGTGAGTGGGGGTCCTTTCAGACGGTGAGCGCGAGAGCGGCGGTGACGACGAACAGCAGTCCGGCGCCCTTGAGCAGGAGCCCGGCGAGGGCCAGTCGTCGGAACTTGGCCTCGGTGATGCCGGACAGGACGATCAGTTCGCCGTGCCGGTCGGCGTCCGGGCCGAGGGCGAGGCTCAGTTCGTCGCGGCTGCAGCGGGCGTAGTGCAGGAAGTTCGCGTTGCTGCTGCCGGTGAGGCGGGGCAGAACGACGTCGAGCAGGAGCCAGGTAGCGATGCCGACCAGCAGGGCGGCCAGCCCGGCAAGGGCGGAGACGGGCCAGGGCTGACGCAGTACCGTGCCAGCCTGCTCGGCGAGCGGTCCGGCGACGATCGCGACACTGGCGAGGAGGATCGACGCCTTGGTGTCGGTACGGGCTATCTCGCCGCGCACCACGGTCAGTTCCTGTTCGACCCGGTCGTCGCCGGACCGCTCGAGGACCTCACGCGTCGCGCCGATCTCACCGGCGACGGCGAGCACCGCGAAGGGCAGGGCCACTCCGGGACCGGAGCTGTCCTCGGGGGTCCAGCCGCCCAGAGCACCAAGCGCTGAGCTGCGAGCTTCGACCGCCTGCTGGCGGCCGGCCGTCTGGTCCAGGTGGGTGGTCACCGTCCGTTGGTCCTTTCGTCTGCGGTGGCTGGTATCGGGGCCGCCCAGCACGGGCCGGGCGGCTGGCGGGTCAGGTGGAGATGGGACCGGTCGGGGTCTTGTGCAGGACCGGCCCCGCGGAGGCCGTCGACCGCGGCGGCCGCTGTCGCTCGGTTGCGGAGACGAGCAGGGCACGCTGCACGGCGAAGACGGCTTCGGCGGCTGCCTCACCGATCCACGGCCGGGCGGCCATCCACAGCTCGTTCAGCAGAGCCGCCTTCGACAGCACGGTGCTGCGCGTGTCGCCCACGACGTCTTCGCCGTTGCTCAGGCGCGTGAGCTTGGTGAGGACCGGCTCGATGGCGTACTCGTACTCGCCGGTGGCCACCACCGGGCTGAACGTGCCGTCTTCGGCGAAGGCGAGCAGGAGGTACAGGCGCGCCCGCCTGGCGTGGACGCCGGAGCGGATGTGGCCGTCCTTGTCCTCGCGACCGGCCGCCCGGTGCGGCCAGCCCTGGGGGTGCAGGCCCGACATGATCTGCTCGTGCTTGGCGAGTTCGCGCAGGTACTGCACGCGGCCGAGGCCGTCTTCCTCCGACAGTGCGAGCAGCGAGCTGTCGACGGCCCGGAGCTCCTTGTAGTAGTTGCGGCGGGCCAGGTGCCGGTTCCACAGCTTGTCGATGAGCTTCACGTACGGACCTCCTTCCTGGTGTGGGTGCCGCCCGGTCCTTCCGGGCGGTGCGGTGCGTGGCGCTGTTCCTCGGGAGCCACAGGCTCAGGGCGCGGGGAGTGCTAGGACGACCGTCAGGAGTCGCGGTGGCCGAGACGGTGGACGCGCTGTCCGTGTCCGTCGGCGTTCACCACGCGCTTGCCGTACTCGGCGACCTCGGCGCCCCGGGTCTCGTTCCCCTTGCGGGTGAGCGCCGCCCGGAGCGTTCCGGTGCCGGACGTGAACGAGGCTGCCGCCTCCCTGTCGCCATTGGCGATGGCCTGGTCGATGCCGCGGGTCATGGCGCGGTGACCGGTGACTTCGACGACCGCGTCGCGGATCCTGCGGATCATTGGGGTCCCTTCGTGGGTTCGGCCGGACTGGCTGAGGTTGTGCCGCCCGGTGCTTCCGGGCGGTGCGGTGCGTGGCGCTGTTCCTCGGGAGCCGCAGGCTCAGGGCACGGCGGTGGGGGCTGTGCTGGCGGCGTGGGTGCGACGGAGCTGGGAGACCATCGACACGACCAGGCCGAGGAGCAGTCCGACGGTGACGAACACGCCGGCCGCCCAAGCGAGATGCGCGAAGGCGCTCAGCCATCCATTGATCAGCACGTCGATCAGTGAGGCGATCGCGATGAGGAGTGCCGTGACGAGGACGAACATGACCGCCGCGACGCTGATGGGCTCCACCGCCCGGCTCGCCGCCGGGCTCCCCGCGCCCTTGGCGGGCGCCGGGAGCGGAGGAGTGAGGGGCGGGGGCGGGGTGGTGGCCGTAGCCGCAGCGCTCGGCATCAGCGCTCACCGCCCGACGTACCGGCCGGCCCGGCGCTCCGCGCGGAGACGAGGTGGTCACTGCCGGTCCACGCCATCCGGTCGAAGACCGTCTCACGCGGCACCGAACTGACCCGAGTGGTGGTGGTGTTCATCGTCAGTGCCTCCTTCCTGGGGGTGGGTGCCGCCCCGGGCGGGGCGGCACCTCGGGTCAGTGGTTCTCGTCGTCGTTGAGGTGGAACGTGGTGCGGAAGTCGGTCTGCGGGACCAGGCCGGTGGCCGCGTACGCGGTGGCGGACAGTGCCTCCCGTACACGCGGACCGAGCTCCTCGGTGACGTGCAGCAGGCCGTCCTGAACGAAGTCGCGGCCCGCAGTGCTCAGCGGGGCGTTGTCGCCCCGGAGCCGCACCACCGGGCTGGTGTGCAGGATGTCGAGGGCGGAGAGGATCTCGCCGAGCAGGCCCGCGTCGTGGGAGTCGGTGCCGCCCACCGACGCGATGTGCGCGGCGAGTTCGCGGCCGGTGGCCGCCGGGTTCTCCTTGAGCGCTTCGTGGAGCCGCGCGACGGCGGCGTAGGCGTCCGCCACGGCCTCGCCGACCGTGCTCGTCGTCTTCGTGGTCGTGTTCGCGGTCACTGCTCCCCCTCGACAGCGCGCAGTGCAGCGGCCGACTCCGTGTCGGAGCCCCGCACCTTCCCGGTCAGGTCGGCGACCTGTCCGGCCGAGACCTGGAAACTCCGCAGCGGACGCCGCATCGGCCCGTCCTGAGCACCGAGGGGCTCCAGCGTGATCTTCATGACGGGCGTGGAGTCCGAACCCGCCCGCAGTCCGGCCACGTACCAGCTGGCCAGGGCGTCACCGAGCGCGTCGCGTACCTCGTCGGCGTCCAGCACGACCGCCGGAGCGCCGGTGCCGGTCACGAGCGACAGCCGGCCCGTGCCGCTGACGGTCGGAGCCTGCGGGGCGCTGTCGGCCGTGGCTTCGTGCTCGCTGCGCGAGCCGGACCGCATCTCGCGGACCTCGATCGTCTCGATGACCGCGGGCATGTCCTTCAGCGGGCGCCGAACCGTCCCGCGCAGCCGCACCGGCTGACCCTCGAAGAGGAAATCGGAGACGGCCCCGTAGTGCTCGGCACCGATCAGGCACGTCGCCGACTCGCCGTTCATACCGGTGAGCAGGACGCTCGCACGAGGCTCGTGGCCCGGGCCGGTCACGGACAACGTGGTCACGGAACCGGTCGCGGTCACCTCGGTGCCGTGGGCGACGACGTCCAGGCTCTTGCTGTTCGGGCCGTAGTCGTCGAGGAAGTCCACGCGCATCCGCCCGGGACGGTGAAGAACCGCCGTAGACGCTGCCAGCGTGGAATCGTTGTAAGTGGGTGTGCGCCGTGCCAGAGGCGCACCGATAGCATCGGTCACAAGGACCACGACCCTTCGGCTTTGACGAGACGGAAAGGGTTTGGTTCGCAGGCCCCGAGTCGTTGGTGCACCCACACCGCCGGCTCGGGGCCGTTCCGCTTGATGTCGAGATGCTATACCAACCAGAGCGCCGTGGTCTAGGATACGACCCCGGAAGATGGAAGAGAGGGATAAGGCATGGCAGACGCCGCCGCCTACAGACGCGTTGCGGAAAGCGTGCGCGCCAAGATCGAGGCAGGCGACTACGCAGACAACTCGGAGAGGCGTCTGCCCAGCGTGGAGAGCATCGCGAAGGACCACGGCGTGTCGAAGCAGACAGCCCACAACGCCATCCAGGCGCTCGCGACCTCGGGACTCCTCCACGTTGTGCGTCGGCAGGGCGCTTTCGTTCGGGAGCGTCCGCGCGACCGTGCCGTAGTCCGTGATCGCACCGTGTACCGAGATGAGATCGGCTACTTCTTCGACAAGAACGCCCAGAACTGGCGCGCCGTGAGCCAGCCGAGGCACCGAATCGACCCGGCGCCCGACCACGTCGCCGACCTGCTCGGCGTCGCTCGCGGTGAGAACGTGCTGATCCGCGACCGCGACATGGGACCAGCTGACTCCGACCAGGCGCTGCAGGTGGCGATCAGCTACATCTCGCTTCAGGTCGTCGCCGAGATTCCCGTAGTCGGCGGGTCGGAGACGGGTCCCGGCGGCATCTACGACCGAATCGAAGAGCACTACGGCGCCCCGCTGGAGTGGCACGAAACCGTGTCGGCTCGTCTGGCGAACATGGACGAACAAGATCGGCTGGCCATCGCGCCGACAGCGGCTGTGCTGGTCGTTACTCGCGAGGCGCGGGTGACCCGTCAAGACGGGAGCTACCTGGTTGCCGAGGTGAACGAGACGAGCATGCCCGCCGATCTGTTCGCCGTGTCCTACACGGTCCAGCGCGACGACTCCGCGGCCTGGCCCCGTGACGAAGGCGCGTCGGCGACCTGATCCGCTGGTGTCGCTCAGTCGCCAACTGGGGCTTGCTGGCTGGAGCATGGAGTAGAAGCCTCCCTTCCGGGGGTGGTGATCGACACCGTGTGCCTGCGCGCTGAGGCGCGGGAAGGGGGACAGAGGCGGGCAGCGGAAGTGACCACCCCTTGTCCCCCCGCCACGCCCAGGTGCGGCGTGCCAGACTCGACAGCAAGGGGACGCGGCGACAGCTGCGGCGAAGGAGGGCACGGGATGTACGAAGACCGACCGGCCTGGGCTCAGCGCATGGAGGCCGAGCGGAAGGCCCGCGGTTGGTCGCCGCTGGAGGCAGCGCGCGCGATGATTGCCTACTCGGACGACCCCATGCCCGACGCCAAGACCGTGGCCCGCCAGTGGCGCCGGTGGGAGGCCGGCGAAGTCGAGCCCCGTGACCGCAAGACGTTGATCGCCCAGGTCTTCGGGACCACGACGCACGCCTTCTTCCCTGTGGCGTCGAAGCGTGACGGCCGTGCGGAAATCCAGGCCGTGTCCGGGATGGACACCGTGGACATAGTGGCCAGGCTGCGTGCCTCCGACTTGGACCAAGCCACCATGGACGCGCTCGCCATCACCGTGGACCGCCTGTGCTCGGAGTACGCCTACTTGCCCAGCGGGCAGCTTCTGGCGGAAGGCCGGGCGTGGCTGACCCGGGTGGTCGGCATGCAGTCGCAGCGCCTGACCCTCCACCAGCACCGGGAGGTACTTGTTCTGGCCGGCATGCTCACCCTGCTCGTTGGCTGCGTGGAGTACGACTCCGGAGGGCGCCAAGGACGCCTGGCCGCCGAGGGGACACGGCAAGCCGCGCTTGCCCTGGGCTCCGAGGCCGGACACGCGCCAATCGTCGGCTGGGCGCACGAGATGCAGGCCTGGTTCGCCCTGACTCGGGGCGACATCCGCGGGGTCATCGCGGCCTCGGACGAGGGCATCGCGGCAGCACCGAACGACAGCGTCGCCGTTCAACTCTGGGCCCAGAAGGCCAAGGCGTGGGCCCGCCTTGGCGACCGCCGCCAAGTCGAGGTCGCCCTCGACTCCGGCCGACGTCTCCTGGAGGGTATGTCGTACCCCGCCAACCCCGACAACCACTTCACGGTCGACCCGGCCAAGTGGGACTTCTACGCCATGGACTGCTACCGGCAGCTCGGCGAAGACGCCCTCGCCGAGACCCTCGCCCGCGAGGTTCTGCGGGTTGGGGTCGACTACGACGGCTCCGACCGCTCCCCCATGCGTAACGCCGAGGCCCGTGTCACGCTCGGTGTCGTCGCCGCCCGCCAGGGCGCAGTCGATGAGGCTGTCTCCTACGGGATGCGGGCCCTGGGGGGTGAACGGAAGTCCCTGCCGTCGCTGGCCATGGTTGCTGATGACCTCGGCGGAGCCCTCGCCCGCGATCACAAGGACCAGCCCGAGGCCCGCGAGTTCCTCGACCACCTCCGGGTGCTGCGCAGCGCCTGACGCGCCGATCGATTCCGTGAACGGGCCGCCCCTCGGGCGGCCCGTTTCGTGTGCCGACGTGCGGGGAGTCGATGCCACTGACGCCGCGTCAACGCCACAACGACTGTTGGAAGCTGAGGTCATTCCATTCCCTGGGCAGATGAGGGGGACTTATGGAGTGCTTAATTCAGCTTCTGGATCAAGGCGGTTGAGCGAGAGGCCCTGCCGTGTGCCTGGTGTATGACTGGTGTACGACTGGCCCCGTAAGCTGCTGTTGGCGCCAGCAGAGGGGGTGATCAAATGACGGTTGTTGTGAAGTGGACTGGCCGTGAAGCAGCTGCCCTGGGTAAGGCGCTCTCTCTTTCCATCCGGGGGTACGCCGAGTACTTGGACGTGAATCCAACGACCGTGCAGAAGTGGCGCAACCGAGGGCGGGATCTCGACGTCATGCCAGAGACCGCACAACTGTTGGACGAGGCGTTGCGGCGGTGTGCCCCCGAGGACGTAGCCAAGTTCGAGGCTGTGCTGGCGGAGGATGAGCGCACGACAGCCCCACTCGCGCCCTCAGCGTCAGGCCCCGTTCCTCTCGGGCCAGCGCGAGTAACCAGCCACAAGTTCGTCCCGGTCTACCTGGGCGCAGCCGTCGAGCCCCTGTTCGCCGAAGCCGAGCCATGTCCCCTCGGGCCCGGTGGCCTAGAGCACCGGGCACTTCCTGCCCGGCATCCCGACGCTGCGCCGGAGTCGCGGCTGCACCTATACGCGTGCGGCGTCGCGATCTTCCATCTCGTGCAGCCTCGGACCATCGAACGCCTCGGTGAGCTGGCTACCTGGCGATACCAGTCATACGTCACGGACATGGACTGGGTGACAGACCAGCTGCGGCAGCTCCTGGCGAAGAATGGCTCGTCCACGGAGGCCGCCGCGACGTACGTGCTGTCGGCCTACCACCTCAGGGACTCCCCCTGGGAAGGTCCCCACTTGGAGACGGCTCTTCAGGTCCTGACTACGCCTTCCGTGGTGGTAGACCGCGAACATCCCGCCGGTCCGCAGCGTCTCGGCGACCAGGCCGAACTTGCCCTGTTTGCCGAGGGCTACGCCCACCCCGACGCGGCCGACTTTGGCATCAGGGCAGTGTCGATGGGGCTGGCTGGCTGGTCTGGCGTGACCTATCACCCGCTCGCAGCCGAACGGGCGTTGCCAATGAATGCAATCGTCGATCTCGAGCTTGACGTCCAGACGCTGTGGGCCTTGAGCACGTACGTCCTTGACGAGGTGGAGGCCGCCCGGGATCCAGTCATGCCGGACGAGGCGTATGGCTGGCGGTGGCTGCGGGGCGCTTACTCGCGGTTGACTGCGGCACGGCCCCAAGAGACAGCCCAGCACCAACTGATGCGTGAAGCGGTCCTCGCAACAAGCCAGTTGCCGGACCGGCTGCGTGCGGCACAGGAAGCCCTACGCGAGTCGAGTATGTGACCGAACCCGTTTCGTCTGGAGGACTTGGTGATCCCTCGTACGGCAGCGCTCGTGGTTGTCGACGTACAACACGGCTTCGTCAACGACCACAGTGAGCACGTGGTGCCACAGGTGGTGCGGCTGGTCGATACGTGGGGTGCCGCAGGATTGCCGGTGGTCTTCGCCCGGTTCCACAACGTGCCCGGGTCACCGTACGAGCGGATCTCGAACTGGACGCGACTGCGCACGGCTGAGGAACAAGCACTGGTTGAAGCGTTGGAGCCGTACGTCGCCTCGGCGGCCTTCGTTGTCGACAAGACCGTCTCGAGCGCGCTGACCGAGGACCTGGCGCGTGTTGTAGAGGAGCGCGGTTGGACGGACCTGGTGCTGTGCGGCATCGACACCGACAGCTGCGTATACGACACCGCCGTAGCCGCGTATCACACCGGCCTCACCCCGTGGATTGTCACGGATGCGTGCGCTTCCACCGGCGGCACTGAGATGCATGACGCGGCTCTGCTGATGGCCCGGCGCAACATCGGTGCTCGCCAACTCCTCACCGTCGACCAGGTCGCGGACCAGTTTTTCGGCCACCCCGCTGCTGGAGAGGGAGCTTGCGCGTGACGTCCTGGGATGCAGATCTGCTCGTCGTCGGCGCCGGGCCGGCCGGGGTCGCCGCCGCGGTGATGGCGTCCAGTCTGCGGATGCAGACCGTGGTCGTCGAGGCCGAGCAGGTGGGGGCGAAGCTGCAGGCGATCGGTGCGATGGAGAACGTGCCGGGCGGCTGGTCGACCGGGCCGGCGCTCGCCGAGGCACTCGCAGCCGACTTGGCACGGCACCAGGAGCTGGGGCGCGTCAATGTGTTGTCCGGCCGCGCCGTACGGGTGGCCGGAGACGACGACGGTGCCGAGGTCGCCCTCGAGGACGGCCGCGTCCTGACCGCGTCTGCCGTTGTGGTGGCCACGGGGGTGACCACGCTCGCGCCTGCGGACGTCCCGTGGATCGATGCGCCTGACATCAGGTGGCTGCCGCCACTGTGGCGGGCAACCGCCGACGAGCTTAATGGTCGCCGAGTTGTGGTGCTGGGCGCGGACCGCCCGCTGGGCACCTGGCTGAACGCGCACACACAGGCCGACGTGCACTTCGACGTGCTGTTCCCCGGGGCCGACCTGTACAAGACGGACGAGGTGGCCGACGACCAGCGGCTGCGTCTCGACCTCGTCGACCGCGTCACCGTCGCTCGCGTATCTGAGGGCTTCCGAATCGCTGCCTGGCACCCAGCCGGCGGGGCACATACCTTCATTGTCGACACAGTGCTCACCAACCTGGGCTCCAAGCCGGCCGCAATTTCCGGGCTCGTCGTGGGTGCGGACGGATATTGCCCTCCGGACGAGCAGCACCCTCGAGTCTTCGTGGCGGGTGACCTAAAAGGCGCCAGAATGCAGCGCATCGCAGTAGCTATGGGAGATGGCTCCCGGGCAGCTCTGGCACCGTATTACCAGGCCCAGGCCGTGCCCGGCTGACAGGAACGCTCTGCTGTGGGATCGCAATTCCCGTGTCATTTTCTCCGCCGCAGTCTCACGCCGATGCCATGTCGCAGGTCAGCGGCTCGCATCGAACAGGAGGGCTGAGGAAATGACACGGAACCTGAGACGGATGGCGGATGACACGGCGTGAGACAACGAGCAAGGCCGCAGGTCACAGCGTCGGCACATGACACGCGGCCTGAGAACCTACAGCCGCCTGCGAACCCTTCGACGCGCGCCCAGCAGCACTCGCAGTGATCCCACCACCGGCGGTGATACGGACCCACGCAGCAGCCGTGCGCCATGCGCGAGCGCTGCGTCCGCGGTCAACAGCTCGATCTCGACGACCGCCTCCAACAGCACCCCGTTGGGGTTCGCGGTCAGGGCGGGCAGTTCCTTGGCCGCCAGCAGTGAGGCGCGGGCCGCCTCGATCTGGTTCTCCACCAACTCCCGTACGGCCGGCGATTCGCGCCCCTCCGCGAGGTCTTTCTCCGTCACCGAGAAGCGTTCCAGCGTCTCCGTTGGGATGCCCAGCCGCCCTTCCGTCAGGTCTTCGGCGAGGTCGTTGACGAAGTCCAGTCGCTGGCTGCCGTCGATGAACATGCGGCATGCTGCCCGGAAGGCACCGTCGTCGTGCTCCGGGCCCAACAGGGACGCGACGAGCATGAAGGCGGGCAGCGAGTAGGCGTCCAGGTAGGCCTGGTAGTCGGCCTCGGTGGCGAAGCCGGCGAATTCCAACTCGGCGGTGGCGGTGGACAGGTACTCCTCCACCACCTCCCGGAGTCGCGGGTATGTCGCGGTGGTGTTCAGCAGCGTACGGATCAGCGGATCGTCGCTCGCGCCGCTGTCCAGCGCCTTGCGGATCTCCTGTTCCCACGACGTCCACGCCGTGGCCCGCTGTGGCTTCGGGCCGGTGTCCAGCAGGTTGTCTCCGTGATGCATCACTGCTGTCGCCGCCACGACATGGGGCAGTACCGCCTTGGGCAGCAGCAGACGGGCCGCGAGGTACGAGGCGCGTCTAAATCGCGCGACGGACTCCCGTTGGGCGCCGTAGTCCTGCCGGAGGTCCGTCTCCCGTATCCCTGCAGCGTCCAAGCTCTGATTCCACGCACTCATGCGCCGATCGTAGGCAGGACGGGCCTGTCGGTCAGCCTGCCCAGCCGATGTCACGGACCTCGATCGCGCCGGCGTGCGGCTTGTAGTGGATCCAGCAGCGGTGTCCGAACGCCTCCCGGATCTCCTCGACGGAGCCTGGGTCTCGCACGTCGGGCCAGGCCCGCGGGTCCATGCGTGCGGCCTCCACGAGCGCCATCACCTCTTGCCGGGCGCGGTCGTCCGGCAGTTGGGCCATGACCTCGACCGCGAGTTCTTCCACCACTACGCCGTACCGCATTCCGCATGCCCCCGTGTGATCGACTCGGCAGCAGCGTACGAGGGAGTTGCCGCCCGCGTTTCGGCCTGTGGATAACTCGGGGCCTGCGGGAGCCGCCCACTGTGCCCACTGTCGCTCAGGTGCGCTGAGCAGCGTGAATGGCGCTGCGGATGGCGGTGTCGGCATGGCGGTCGTCTATCACTTCGTAGTAGTAGCGGGCGCCGTGCGGTTGGGCACGGAGTGCGGAAGCGACGGTTGCGGCGGCGTGCCCGGTCAAGGTGATCAGCCAGTCCCGGATGCTGTTGCGCGGGTCCCACCGGTCCCAGCGGCCGTCCCAGTCGCACATCCCCTGGACCGCGGCGTCGAGCATGGGCCATTCCTCCTCGTGTGCGGCGAGGCGAGCGACCTTGAGGAGCCACCAGATGGCTCGGGTGGCCTCTTCCTGGGTGGCCCAGTCCCCCCGGTCGCCGACCGCGTGTCCGGTCAGTGCCTTGACGACGGCGGTCGTCTGCTGAGGATTGGCGAGCAGTGCCGTCTCTGCCGCGCGGACATCGAGTTTGGTGACAGCGGCCAGGTAGAGCTCGTAGGAGTCGGGCTGGTCGGCGGCGAGGGTGAGGAGCTGGGCGGCTGCGGTGGTGTCGTCGCGCTCGTTAGCGTCCTCAAGGAGGCGCGCAGCGCGGATGATGGGGAGTTCGTCCTGGGAGCCCGTCTCGCGTTCCACGAGGGCGAGGAAGGCGTCGATGGTCTGGGGGCGTTGGGTGGGGTCGAGCTGGGTGGCCTGGCGTACGACGCCGTACCACGGCCCGGGCGGGGGCAGCAGGGCCACGTTCGCCTGGGGCCAGGTGCCGGTGAAGATCCAGCCGATGAGCTGTCCGAGGCTGTAGATGTCGCTGGCGGGGGTGATGTCGTGGCCGTCGACGGACAGTTCGGGTGCGGCGAAGCCTTCGGTGCCGATGCCGGCGCGGGTCAGGAGGCCGGCGGTGCTGGTCTCGCCGCGCGCGCGGCGCGCGATGCCCCAGTCCGCCACTACCCAGCGGCCGTCGAGGAGCAGGACGTTGGAGGGCTTGATGTCCCGGTGGATCCAGTCGTTGCGGTGTGCGTCGGCCAGGCCGGCCGCCACGGAGCCCACGAGGGTGTGCAGCTGCGTGGGGTTCTGCAGTTCGGTGCGTTTGTCCTCCACGGTGGCTTCGGCGAGCGGCATGACGAACCAGTCGTGGGCGGGGCTGAAGTCGAGGAGCGGCATGACGTGCGGGTTGCCTCCGAACCGCAGGGCGGCTTCCACCTCGCGCCGCATACGCCGTGCGTCCCTGTCGCCTTGGCCCCTGCGCCGTTTGAAGGCGACGACCGTACCGGAGGACTTGTGTTCGGCGCGGAAGACCTGGGCCTGCCCGCCGTCGTTGTTGAGCGGCAGTCGGTCGAGGCGGTAGTCGCGGCGCTCGCCCCGAGCCGTTTGTCGGACTGGGTCGTAGTCGGTTCCGGGGGCGGCGGCGGTGGCGGTGTCTGGTTCGGTGGGGGCGCGGTGTCCGGTGAGGCGTATCAGGGTCGCGCGGGTCCGTGTGGGGTCGTTGTCGGGCAGCGAACCGAGCAGGTAGAGCGGCCCGGCGCCGGGGTGCTGGGCAAGCCCGAAGACCTCACCGAGCTGGACCTCTGCCAGTGGCTCGCTGTCCCGGCTTGTGAGGTCGGTGCGATGTACGGCGACGCGGTTTCCGCTGCCGTCGGACGACACGCTCAGCACGCTGTCCGCGCCGGCGAGCAGCACGTGGGCGGGGAAGTGCACGGGGGTGGGGATCCATTCCTCGCGCTGCCCGGCATCGGTGGTGCGGGCCAGGTCGATCACGGCGCTGTTTCCAGAGGCGGCAAGGAAGAACCGGCGTCGGTCCAGCCACACGGCCGAGCGCACTGCTGCCTCGAAGGTGATCGGGTAGCGCATCTGCTCGCCTGCCCGTTCGCCAGCGCGCGTCAGTGCGAGAGACCCCTCGCCGGCTCCGAAGGTGACCCCGGATCCGGAGATCACCCAGGGTTCCCCGTCCGGCCCGGGCAGGAGGACCGCACCGTCTTCGAAGCCGCCCGCGACGGCGTCGAGCTGGCCGTGGCGCCAGCGCACGAGGGCGGAGCCGCACAGCACCCGTACGGCGCCGTCCTCGCCGACGAGCGGTGCGCCGTGGCAGCCGGGCAGCGGGAGGTGCCAGTGGGCCTGCCCGCGGGCGAGGTCGACCTTCAGCAGGCCATCGGGGCAGGTGACCAGCAGCGTGCTGTCGCTCAGCCAGGCCAATCCGGTGGGTCTGGTCTGCTGCGGCTGCCCGACGAGCAGGATCTCGGCCGTCACGCCCGCCCAGGGTCGGGTCTCCACGGCCAGCGGCGAGGTCAGCCGTGCGGGCGGGGTCATGTGCCAGGCCTGCGCCGCACGTTCGTCTCCGGCCATCAACTCGGCCAGCGGCGCATGGGTCAGATGCCGGCTGTAGAGGTCGTGGACCAGCTGGGCGAGCGGGAGAAGTCCAGTGGCGGCCGCTTCCAGATGCGTGCGGTCCACCAGGACGCAGAGCCCGGACGCGGCGGCGATCATCTGCTCGTCCGGGGCGCTGTGCTCCTGGTGCCAGTGGACGTGGACCCAGCGCAAGCGCATCTTGCCGAGGTCGTCCGCGACGTGTTCATGGACCCCCCGGAGATACGCTCCCCAGTCCTTCCGTGGCAGGCCGGGGTTGGTGACGGTGAGGAGGTAGTGCCCGCCGTCGAACACGAAGGAGAGCGCCTCGCCGAGCGCGAGGTACGGGATGGTCTGCGTGTGCGGGACGGACTGGTACAGCAGCGCCTGCACGATTTCTCGCACGGTCTCCGCTGAGACTCGGTCCTGCCGTGTGAGCTGGCCGTATTCGGCCAGCAGTTCCCCTACACCGTCCATGGATCGCTCCCGCCTTCGTGGCCGACGCCACCTCCCGGCGGCGGACGTCGGCAAGGTTCCGCCGCTGATATGCGCTGGTAAAGGAGGTAGCTACGGGAGGGAGCGGGTCTGTCGCCAGGCGCTGCACAGAGCGGTGAACTCTTTCTGGCGCTCTGCCAGCAGGTCCTGGGGACGCTGCAGATGGCAGTCCAGGAGGTACACGCCGTCCTGGAAGTGTTCGAAGCCGATGGCCGACCACAGCTGGCCCAGTTTGGCGGCGGCCTCGCGGTGTTGGGCCTCGCTCATCTCGCGGCCGTCGGCGGAGCCGGGTTCGCAGGCCACCGCCGTGCACCCGGAGGACAGGCGGCGGATGGCTGCGCCCGCCAGGGTGGAGCCCAGCCGGAAGCCACGCCAGGCCGGTTCGAGGATGACCCGGTCCATGACGAGCAGATCGCCCACTGGGTGGGCGAGGGTTTCTTCGCATGCTGGGTCCCACTGCCCGCGGGCGACGTCGAGGACGGTCTCGCCGATGCGGCAGAGGTCCTGACTGTGGGAGTCCATCGCCTCGAACGGATCGTCGGGGCCGAACATTCTCACCCGCGCGAAGGACATCCGGCCCACGGCCACGTCCTCCACCGCGTCCAGCGTCTGCTGGTCGACGTCGCTGTGCGCGGCCATGTCCTCGGCCAGGGTGTCCGCGTCGATCCGCGCGGTCACTTCCCAGATCTCCAGAGTGTCGTCGAACTCGAAGGCCTGCACGGGGTGTTCGTGGCGGTAGGCAAGGCTGATCAGCGACGGATCGGCAGGCAGCCGGGAGACATCAGGCAGTGCGGTGGTCACCTGGTCACCGTAGTAGCCACTGTGCCGTGTCCGCAGGGGAAAGAGCCACGTCCACCCCGTCCGCAGCTCGCTGCACCGTGTCGGCCGACGGCCGTTGTCTTCTGGCCGGGCCCGTAGCGCGGGCTAGGCCGCCGACGAAACCGGGAGGACCTGCGGCGCAGGGGCTTCGCGGATTACGCGAGATCGCTTCCCGCCGGGGGCGAGTCGCCGACGACCGCGGCGGTCTCGGCCACCAGGCGGTCAACCGGTCCTGTGTCGCCCAGCTCGACCGCGAGCAGGGCGCGTACGAAGGCGGTGAGCTCGATCCTGTCCGTCAGCACCTCGAAGCAGCGGTAAACGCTGGCCGAGTACCGGGCGCGATGCCGGCACCCCGCCTCCAGGCAGCGTCCTTCCGCTGCCAGAGCGAGCCGCTTGAAGGCCTCATCCTTCTCCTGCGTGAGCTGGGCGTCGCAGCCGAGGTGATCCAAAGTGATCCGGTGATGCGTGCCGGTTGCCTCGATCGTGAGCCGGCCGCCGCCGGGAGTGATGTAGCGACCGCAGGCCACCGGACCGTACGGGTGGATCAGCGGTACACCAGTCTCCGAGGCGCGCAGGACGGGCAGACCGTCGTACTCGACGTACGGACCTGCCATGCCGTGGTCAGCCATCCGATGCCCTCTCTACACGTCCGGGCCCAAGGTTACGGGCGCTCCGGCCCAGGTCGGCCACGGCGTACGGTGGCATACCGCGCACTCTTTGCTCGCCGGACTCCTCATCCGCAGGCCAGCGGCCGAACGGCCCGAGCTCGCCCGGCCCGCTCGCCCCGAGCAGCGCGGCCCCGCCCTTGTTCCGGTGCTCGCCGTGAATCACGGCCCCTCCTCGCCGTCGATGCCGTCGTACGCAGGCCATCCTCACGTGGACGGCCGGGCTGGCGGACCGTGTTCGCCGTGCTTGGCCCGAAGAGGTGGTCTCCGGTGGCCGCTACGGCATACGCCGGGTCCGGGGTTCACGCAACACCAGCTTCGGGGAGCACCGACGAAGCGCCGTGCGGCGCCGACGAGTTCGCCACCGCGGAGCAGCGACGACGCGGTCCTGCACCGCGACGAACGGGCGGCGCTCACAGGGATGAGCTGCGGGCGCGACAAGACTACGGTCGCCAACTCAGCACCCGTCAGCCCTCGTTCACGCCGTCACGCCAGGGGGCGGTGAGCGTTTGGTAGTGCTCATCGGTGATGAGGTCGCGGACAAGGACGGCAAGGGCGGCATGGGCGGTGGCGCCGCAGGCTCCGGCCTGAGCGGCCTCCTTGATCTCGTCCTTGCTGGGAGTTGCCTCACCGAGAATCTCGGCTTCCACGCCGCTCCAATCTCCGGCCTTGACAGCTGCCCGCGTGGCGTCCTCCGCAGCGTCCCAGACCGTTTGCCAGGTGCTGGCTCGACCAGAGCCCTCCGCAGCATCCCAGGACGCGGCCTGGGCGTCGTCCCAGGCGTCGGAGAACCGAGCATCAGGCCAGGCGGCGGCGAGTTGGACAGCCTCGGACGGCGTCAGGCGAGAGGCCCGCTCGATGAGCGCGGCCACTTCCTGTCCATTGGGGCCGTAGGCGCTTGGATCCGGCAGTCGCATGATGGAGCCTTCCTTGACAGGTGGTGAGGTGTTGTCTGTTTCGCGGCACCGCGATGCGGCGCAGCCCCCGGCGATTCGGGGGAACGCGGGTATGGCCCGTCGTGGTGGCCCCGCGAGTGCGGGGAAGCCGGCAACGCACAGGCGTGCCGTGGCCTCCAACATAGCTGGTCGCCTCGTCGGAGAGCGTGCCCCAGGGCAGAGCGCATCGTGACAGGCCACGGCCACCTCACCCGGTGCCGACGAGTTTGCTGCGTCGCGGCGCAGCTCGACGACTACCGTCGACGTGAAACGATCTCCCAAGAGGGGCGCATCGTCCCCCGCTCCCGCTCGGGAAAGCGTCCTGCGTTGACAGCGGTGTATCCGGTCACCGGGGTGACTCGCTTGTATCGCGGAGTAAGCGCGCAGCAGGGCGGATGGCGCCAGATCGCTTGGGGAACGATGCGGCGCCCACATCTTCGCTCGAACTTCGGTGATTCTGCTATGGGTTGGGGATGTCGTCGAGGTCGAACTCTCCGGTGACACCTGTCTCACAGAACAGGGCATCGTCATGCCGCACCCCACGCGGCCACAGGCCCTCGCAGTCCCGCTCATCGACGACCACGTGACCGGCTTCCAGGAGGAAGTACTGGAACCAGGCGAAGGCACGTTCCTCCCGAGGAACAGGGCCAATGCACCCCGCCCCCTCAGTCCACGGCCAGACCGCCTTGGAGCCGACAACAGGGTTGCCCGCCTCGTCCAGCGCGGGCCCGAACGCACCGATCCGGACGTAGATGTTCAGGCAGACACCACAGGAGCAGTGGGGCGTGACCAGGTCGCCGGGACGGCGGCCGTGGACCTTCCACGCGGGCCAGTGGTTCGTACGCGGCATCCACCCCTTCTTCTTCTGCTCGCGCACCAGCCGTGCGCAGCACTGGCAGGCCTTCGGGATCCGGCCGTGCGCGGCGATCATCGCCTCGTACTCGGCACGGGTGCTGGGCATGTAGAAGTCCGCGAGGTCCCCGCCGTATCCGGAGCCCCAGTCGGGCTTGCCCTTGTGGGCGAGCGGCAGCAGGTCGAGTCCGCTGGAGGCCTCCCGCAGCAGCGGCAGCAGGGCGGCGGTGTCGCTGTCGGCCGGCCACACGCCGTCCGGCAGTACGGTGACGATCCGTGCCGCTGCCGCTTCGGCGTCCGGGAGCGTCAGGTAGGGAAAGCGCGCGGCCACGATGCCGTCAGGGGTGGAGATGGTCCACGGCTGGATGCTGCCGCCCTCGTAGGCAGGGTGCTGGCGCAGGACTCGCTCACCGCGCGGCGGGAAGGACCAACCGGTGTGCACGACCAGGCCGCCCGGCTGGAGGTAGCCGATGCCCGGCTCGATCTTCATGTCGTCTGCCACGGCCGGGGCGAACTCGATCTCGGTCGCCCCGGCGGCCGGGGAGGTGCCGACGCTCACGCCGGCCCCTCGACGGCTTGAGGCACCATCACGACCGGGCGGCCGCGGTGGTCGAGGACGACCAGCGGACGCAGTTCGCTGGCGGCGTCGAACACGGCCTGCCCGATGTCGTTGCCGCCGACGACGGCGTCTGGACTGTCGGTGACGTCCATGAAGTCGACCGGGCACTGAAGAGCGGCCCGGACGGCCTCACGCGACGCGGCGAGCGCCGGGGGTCGCAGGCCCGCCGTGGTGGCGGCCTGGTCGAGGTCGGCGTCGGACGGACCATGGCCGACGCCCGAGCTGAGCACGGCGCTCACGAGCGCGGCCTGGTAGTGGGCGGGGTTGCTTCCTTCGCTGATCTGCATGTGCTGTTCGGCGCTCATGCTGCTCCTCCTTCGTCGTCTGGCGTGGTGCCCGGTCGCTGTGCTGGGCGCGCGCCGGCTCCTCGGGGCTGCGGCGGCAGGAATCCGACGCGAGCACCCGGGCGGTTCAGCCGCCGTCCGTGCTGTTCGTCCAGCGGTGTCCGTTGGGGCAGGCGAATGTGTGACTGCTCAGCAACTGGAACGGACCGCGGACGCGGGTCGGGGCGGGGGTGGTGTGCGGGGTCAGCCGCGGAGCATCCAGTAGTCGTCGCGGAGCATCCAGCGGACGAGGCTGCCGTCCTCCTTGCGGACGATGCGAACCGTCCCGTCCGACACGACGTCGTAGCCGGTGACTAGCGCGTGCAGCACGTCGCCCGCCACGATGTGCCCGTATACGTGATCCCACGGGCCGCGGCGCCGGACGAACTCCCACGTCTGGCCGTTGTCGGTGCTGGTCTCGCTGATGTAGTCGGCCGAGGTGTCGATGCTGGTGACGCGGACGTCCTTGTAGACGGTGTCGTGGTGGACGAACCAGTCGCTGCTGTCCATGTCGGGGACATCGCGGCGCTCGGCCGACGGGAGCGTAGCCATGGCAGGTCCTTCCGGGTGGGGCGGCGACGAGTTACGCCGTGGCGCGGACCGTGGCGGACATGCGGGTCAGGGCGATGTACTCGCTGTCGTTGCGGTGCTTGATGCTGCCGTCGTCGCCCCGTTCGGTGCTCTTGACGGCGAAGGAGAGGGTGCGCTTGTCGAACTCCCGGCGGGCCAAGGCCTCGTTGTCGACGAAGACCTTCTCGATGTATTCCGGGTAGAAGTCCTGAGCGGAGACGATCATCCAAACGGTGGGGCCGTCGGCCTCCAGCCGGTCGGCCATCTCGCCGAAGTACTCGTTCTGCCGTTTGGCGGTGCGCGGGTTGGCGTCGACAAGGTCGCCGAGGAAGCCGCAGAAGTCCCACGGGCTGAGGTTCTGGACGTGGTCCAGGACACTGTCCGGGGCCTTCTCGTTGTAGATGAACATCGTCCAGGCCACGGTGGCGTTGTAGCCGGCTGCGGTGCGTTCGTCGCGGTCGTCGGCGCGCTCCTCCGCAACGCTCTCGTGAGCGAAGCGGATGGCGTTGTCGATCCGGCGGTGCTGGTCGTGGCCGTTATCGAAGCGAGGGGTGCCGGGTGTGAGGGCGAGGGTGGTGCGGAGGTGGCTGGCGAAGGTCTGTCCGTTGGTCATGGCCCCTCCGGGTCGGCTGTCTGTCTGCAGCTGCGGGATCGCAATGCGCTGACGCATCCATAGAACTTGATTTAGAGTTGTCTGGTCAACCCCAATTAGACAGGGAATCCGCCGTGTACAGGAAGTCATCCGCGAACACCGTCGACAGCGCGCGCATTCGTCTTGAGCTCATCGTCAACGATGAGATCGACCGCGCGCTCCGCGAGCGGCACCCCGATGAAGGGACGGACGCATGCGCGCCCCAATGGTCACCACGTGCCCTGGGCCGACCGTTACGCATGACGATCCATCTCGCCCTCGACGACCTGGACCTGCCCGGCCCGGTATCCGCTCGGGTCGCTGCGGATCGATACACCACCCTGCAGGCCAACACCGTCGGCGAGGCCAAAGCCATTCTCAGCGAGGCCTTGGAAACGATCGACGCCGAGCTGAGGCGGCGGCCAGCTCACGGCCGACGCCGGCGCCGGGTTGCGGACCGGGACCGGCCACTGCGCACAGTCGTCCACTACGACCTCGACGACCTGGATCGCGACGGCCCGCTCGACGTCAACGAGTGCTGGCACATGCCCTACGACGGCGTCCCGCCCGGCCTTCAGCCGCGCAACTGTCACCCCGAGTACGCCGCGTACGACCGGCCTCGCGTGCGACACGAGCCGCAGTCACAGCCCCGCCGCACGCTGCTCCAGCGGATTCTCGGCGGGTGAGCGCCACCGCCACGCGGCGCGGTCCCGCCAAGCAGATCAGTGCCGCAGCGCGCCGTACGCCGAGGTCTTGGATGGAAGGGTCGTCATGATGCAGCTCGACCGGTTCGCCGACGGCCGGGAGCCCCGGATCAACCTCCTCCTCGACCTGGACCACCAGCGCCGGGCCATGGCGTTCCACGAGGCCGGGCATGCCGTACTCGGCATGCTGGCCGGCATGCGCTGCAATCACACCGGCCTGCTGTCCTACCTCACTCCCAGCCCTTCCGGCGACGGCATGGCGACCGCATGGACTGGACTGACGAACTGGGCTCCGTACTACGCCGTCTTCTTCGACATCGCGGTTGCGCACGGGGAAGCGGGCAGGGTGGCCGAGACCCGGTATCTGTCGCAAGGCGGGTTGCTCACGGTGTCGACCGAGCCGGACGCGAGGCACGATCGCCTCGCCGCGGCCGCACTGCTCGCTGATGTCGGGTACCGGATCGCGGCCGTGGGCGAGCCGGTACCCGCGTCCGGTACGACGTGGGAAGCCGTCACGATCGCCGCCGAACGACGGTGCGAGGAGGAATGGGCGCGCATCACCGCTGTGGCAGACGCGATCACGGCCGCCCCGTACCACACGGTTTCGGGCGACTTGGCGGCAGCGGCCGCAGGAATCCCTAACCCTCCGCGTGCCTGCATCACCGAGTGAGGGCCGGCCGGTGAACTCCGGCCGGTGCCCCTCCCGTTATCCGTTCATCGGCGGCCGACAACGTGAGCACGAGCGGGTACGGCATCCCTAGAGCCGGTTGAGGAGAGGCCACAGCAGCGTGTTCCGCCCCCACTGGGGGTCGACGAGCGTGATCTGCCAGGCGTCGACCACGGCGCGGACCGCGTGAGGGTGGCAGTACAGGAAGATGCGCCAGATCTCGCGAGGCAGAAGGTGGCCGCCGCAGTCGGTGTTGACGCTGTCGCCCCAGGTCGTCACATCGACCGAGCCCGGTTCAGCGTCCTTGTGGCGGATGCGCGGGGGGTAGGCCCGCACCAGCAGCCCGGCGTCCGCCGCCTGTGCCGCCAGGGCACCAGCGCGCAGAGGGTCGGCGACGAAGCCGCTGACGAAGGCCCGCTGGCGCCAGGGCCGTCCGAGGAAGGTCTCCAGCTCACCGGGCTGACTGCCGTCGGTGAGGAACCCGCCGCGGTTGGCGGCCTCGAGGGCGCCGAGCAGTGGCCGCGTCTCGAGGTCCGGGCCGGTGTGATGGCCGTTGGGGTGCCGCACCAACTCGCCCTTCATCCAGTCGGCTGTCAGCGCCGCCAGGTCGTCGAAGGTGCGTGCCGCGTACCAGGTCCGGGCATCGCGCAGCTGGCGTGCCGCTTCTCGCCCGTATCGCTTCAGCGTGCCGGTCACGGACCTGTCCGGGCGGCCTACGGCCGCGGTGGTCGACGGCGCGGGCAGAGGGTTGATCCCCGACGTCTCGCAGCGGGATCCCGGGCGGTGAGCATCACGGCCTCCGCGGTCTCGTTCGTCCAGCGGACCCTGCGGGCGGCGGGAGCTGCCGCCGGGGTGCTTACTCATGCCGGCCAGCTCGTTCGCGCCAGGCCAGGAATTCCTGCCGGACGTAGGCCCGGGTTCCGCCGGCGGGGTCGAACTCCGGGGAGTCGGGCCCGATCGGGCCGAGGACGTGGACGCTCGCGTGGTCGAGGTCGAACTTGAGGAAGTCGAACGCTGCGTGGACTGCCATCGTGCTCGCCGTGTCCACGGCTGCTTCGGCATACAGCGTGCGGTACACGTCCAGTTCGAGCTCGTGTGCCGCGCGGTCCAGGTAGGCGGCCCTGCGGAGAAGGAACTCGCGGTGCTCGCTGCTGTCCACCGCCGGCCCCTGATGTGCCAGGGCCGCGGTGGAGCGCGCGCTGACGTCTTCGGCGAGCAGCAGCAGGGCGAGTTCCTCGTCCACCAGGTCGGGGGCGCCGGAGTACGCGGTCGCGTAGTTGGGCGTGCTGAACAGCGGGGTCTCCCAGGCCTTCCAGCCGAAGCCGCATCCACGGCAGTTGAAGGTGTCGACGTCCTTGCCGCCGTCCGGGCCGTGGACGAGGTGAGCTTCCAGGTCGGTGCAGCCGCACTTGGCGCAGCGGATCGAGGGATTGGTGAGCATCAGGTCCTTCCCGGTCGGGTGCTGTCCTCCAGGTCTCGGCCGAGGATCCGGTCGGGGTCTGCGACGACGGGCCGCCACTTCAGGCGCGGGGCGGGGTCCCAGCTGGCTCGGAGGCTGATGGTGACGGAGAGCGGGCCGAGGGCGTATGTGCCGTGGGTGTTCAGCTGGTCGCGTGCCTCGCTGGGGTTGAAGTGGAGGTCCAGTTCGGTGGCGGCCAGGCTCAGGGCGCCGAGCGCGGTGACGAGTGCCGTCCGCGGCTCGGGCCCGGCGGTCAGGGTCTCTGTCATGCCGGGGCGTTGGACGACGACACGGTAGGTGGCGATCGCCTCGTGGATGTACTGCTCAGCGTCGCGGGCGACGCCTTCGACGACCCGGGCGACGATGTTGCAGATGTGCTCGGCCGCTGCACGCAGATCGAACTCGGGTCCGTCTCGTCCGGGGCCCAACTTCGGAAAGGCGCCGGATCCGGCGAGCAACAGTGCGGACTGGTAGTTGCCCCACCCTCGGATGTTGATCTCCAGACGGAATCCGTGGTCGCCGTCTGAGCTGAGCCACACGTCCGAGGCGCCGAGCGTGCTGAAGATGTGGTTGGTGCTCATGAACTCGAGGAGCCGGTTGGCGGTGGTGAGCGTGGGGTCGTGCTGGGGGATCATGGTTTCTACGAGTTCACGGATGGCACGGTCGCGGAAGGTCATCGTTCCTCCGAAGGGCATCGGCTGACGGCAATTGATCGTGTCGAAGAGGCCTGTCACCGATCAGCTGTGTCAGCTTTCCCGATGGTGCGCCGGTGTGTGGGATCCGCTGCGTGCATGTCAGCCGCCATCAGTGCTGTTCGTCCAACGGTGTCCGTCGGGGCACTCCAGCGTGTGGACACTGAGCAGTTGGTACGGGCCGCGGTCGTCCCATCGGTGAGTGCCGGCCGACGCCGTCGACTCGCACCAGGGGCACTTCCAGCTCGTGAGCTCGCACGTTGCCAGCGGCCTCGGGTCCGTCGACCGGGACGTCGGCTTCAAGACCGGGGGCATCACGGTCGGCATGGGCGTGAGCGGCGCCGCCGGCGGGTTCGGTTTGCGATCGCCCCAGGCATGGACGGCGATCCAGCCCCTGCCCAGGAGTCGCGCGGGGAACAGTTGAGCCAGCCCGAAGGCGCCGGCCGCAACCACCAGCGTGCTCACGGCAACCATCACCGCCGGGAGGTTCAGCACCCGCCACGCCACGGCACCAGATGCCGCAGCGGCGGCTCCTGCGACCACCACGTCTGCGTAGTAGATGGCTTCGGCCAGTGGCCGGGCGATCAGCTTCTTGCTGTTCGCCTTGGCACGCCCCGCGATCGCACCGACGGACGGCAACCGCCTGGGCTCGCGCTCGATGGACCACCACGAGTACTGGAGTCCTGCGGCCTCGATGATCGGGTCGTCGAGGTTCCATGCGTCGCTGGTGAATTGGTCCCAGCAGGCGGAGTCGGGGAAGTCACTGGCGGCGATGGCCTTGTTCAGGGTGACGAAGACGCCGCGCCTCTCCCGGTCGTCGTGCTCGCCGCCTCGGGGGTAGAACCACAGGACGTACCTGTGTTCGCCTGTCCCGAGGCGCTCTCGCCAGCGGCGCAGGCGGTTGCCGTAGCTGGCTGCGGTTTCGGCCGGGCGGTTCGCGGATCGGGTCTGCACGCGCACCTCCTGCAGTTCTGGGCTCCCGCAGCGACCCCCTGCGAACCGTCTCGGAAGGCGCACGAGACAGTCACGGCAGGCAGGATCGCAATACGGCTGGGAGACTCCATAGAACCGTATTCAGGGTTGCACAGTCAACCCGCAATTACGCCGGGCCCGCCCCCGCCTCCGGGCTCCGTCGTCCGCCGATCGGGTGCCGGACAGGGTGCTAACCTCCGGCGATGAGCAGCGCAGCCTCCGGCCTCGTGCCGGTCCACATCGGTCAACCGGAGCCCGGATCCGAGCGCGATCGGGCCTTGCGGCTCTGGGCGCAGCAGGGACGGGACCGCCCCGCGCCCATGCGGGTTCCCGAAGATGTGGACTGGCCGCGGCACGGCCTTCAGCCGAGGTGGCTGGGCATGGAGAGCAGCGACTGCGCTGCCGCTCTGTCGCCGGGCTATTTCCACAACCAGGGCGACGAGGAGATGAAGCGGCTCCTCGCCGGCGCCCGCCAGCGCGACGAGCTCGCTCTCGTGCTGACGGTGATCGGCCGAGTCGAAGAGGACCACCGTTCCCGCAATGTGTTCGGGTCCGCCGACGCGTCCGTGAACCTCGGCGATCTGTTCACGAGCGCGGGAGGCCGCCGCCTTCCCGCCGGAATGCGGCCCGAGATCGCGCCGGGCCTGAGCGGTGCCGACAGGGACCTCGCGATCCGGCTGCTCACCCGGCCCGCGGACGCCCCGTGGTGGAGTCTGCAGCTCAGCGGCACGCATCTGGTACGCGGCGACGGCTCCGGCTCCGAGGACCACCCGGCCGAGGGGGAACTGCACCCCATCCTGGTTGACGCCCTGGGGGACCCGGTGGTCGCCGCCTGGTCGCCACCGGCGGGAGACCAGCGCTGGTACGTGATTCCGGACGGCACCAGCTGGGACAACGTGCTGGGCTGGCTGGTCCACTGGGCACTGCCCGAGTACGTGCCCGGGGCGCTTCGCCGTGCCCGCTCGCCGTTCTTCGTCGACCCGGACCTGCAGACGGCCGGTGAGCAGAGCGCCCGGCAGGCGCTCGGAGAGCTGGAGGCGCAGTACGCCGAGGAGAAGCAGCGTCTGGAGCAGGCGCTGCGGGAGGCCGAAGAGAAGGCCGAACCCGTGCGGTACGGGCTGCTGTACGGCACCGGAGACGAACTGGCCGCCGCCGTCGCACAGGTACTGACCGCCGCCGGGATGAGCGCCGTCGACCTGGACGTGGAGCTCGGCGGTACGAAGTCCGCCGACCTGCTCGTCAGCGCCGAGGGAGTCTCTTCGCGTCTCGTCGAGGTCAAGGGCGTCTCCGGTCCCGCGCAGGAGCACCTCATCGGGCAACTCCAGCGGCATCTGGAGACCTGGCCGCATCTGCGGCCCGACGAACCGGTCTCCGAAGGCGTACTGATCATCAACCATCAGCACAAGCTGCACCCGTCGGAGCGGTCGGCGGACGTCTACAGCCGGCCCGAGGCCGTCGCCTCGCTGGCCTCCCTGCCGGTGACGGTCATCAGTACGGTGCAGCTGTTCAACTGGTGGCGCGTCGGCGACTGGACGGCGATCCGTACGGCCGTGCTCGGCGCCACGAGCGCGGACGAGCCAGCGCCTGACCCACCGCCGGCGCAGCCCGCTTCCGATCGACCGCGCCGGTGGTGGAAGGGCCGGGGTCGGTAGCAGACGCAGGCTACGCGGGAGGACTGAGAGTCCAGTGCGCTTGGTCGGCGTTAGGACTTCCTGGGAGTTGTGCCGACGGCGCCATCGAGCACGGAGACCCAGGAAGTCCCTGCCGCGCGGGAGTGTTGTCCGACCTCATCAGACCCGAGAGTCCGAAGAGCGAAGCTGGCCGCCGCGCAAAGCCAGGTGGGGGCTATGCAAGCACCTTTCAACGGTGCCCCGCAAGCGCCCACGCGTTCGAGCGGCGACGGCGTCTCCGGCCCATGCGGTGCAGGGCGTCGGCGCCGATGGTGCCCGCCCGAGTGCGCTGCGACCGGACTGCGCGATGCCAGCCCCCCGGCGCACCTGCACGGAATGCCTGGGCTATGAGTGATGGTGGCGTACGGCGTGACGTCCCGGGGCGTCGCTCATCGCGTCGTAGCATTTCGGGCTGCATGCCCGGCCGAGGCTCGCGCTCATCCAGCCCAGCTCAAGGAAGTCGTTCGGTTTCACCTCGAGGGAACCGCAGTTGTCGCAGTGCACGACATCCGGGCCCGGGCACGGAAGGTCCGGCTCGGGCTGCCCGATCGTAGGCTGCGGGTCGCGCAGTTTGTCGCGCACTTCGCGCCAAGCCGCCCGGGCGGTCCGGTCGGACATGTACGTCTTCGCCTCGTGCCCGGCGTCGGCGTCAATGCCGTAGTCCCACCATCCCTCGCCGACCGCCCACAGCGAGCGGGTTTCTCCGCCGCGGAGGGTGAAGTCGTGGCGAGTCAGGTCGGCGGACACGCCGGAGCCCTGCGGCCCGAACAGGCTGCGGTGGTCGTTGCTCCACTTCTCCACCTCGACGCTGGTGTGCGTGCGGGCGGTCGGGAGTTCGACGGCCAGGGCCTCCGGGACAGTCTCGGCGGCCTTCTCCAGCAAGTCGATGGCCGTGCGTCCGGCCTCGTTGGGGACGGCCAGGTCCTGGGCGATGACCTCGGCAACGGTACGGACGCGGCCGTCGTCGTCGGTGCGCAGTTCGTAGGCGCGGTAGGCGCCGATACCCGCCTCGGCGAGCTGGGCGGCCTCGGTGACACGCCAGCACTTGGCAGGGTCGGCCGGCTCGTGGTGCGGCTGGTAGACGGGCTTGGTCATGCCGCCCAGGCTCCAGCCGGCCGCGCTCCATTCCTCCTCCGTCCGGCCGGTGAGAGCGGCGGCGTCGTCGCCGTCGGCCACCGTCATCATCTCCAGCAGCCGGTAGAGGCGTTCGGGGGTGAATGGGGTGCCGGACAGGCGGGCGGCGGCCTGCGGGTCGGCTCCGGCGACGGCGTAGGCGGCCGCGGACCGGCCGAAGGCCTCCTCGTACGCGTCGATCACCGCGGCGCGGTCGTCGGTCAGTGGCAGCGCGTACTCGCTGAAGTAGCCGCCCATGGTGGAGCGGTGGACGTAGACGATTTTGGCGGCGGGGTCCACGGCCAGCTGGTCGCCGATCCCGCCGTGAGGGTAGTCGGTGGGTACGTAGCGCAGGGTGGCCGGCCGGTCGGAGGGCATCGTGGGCACACGTCCGGCGAAGGCGTCGGCCGGGGCGGGCGGGATGTCGTGCCAGTAGCGCATGCCGAGCAACTGGTGTCCGGCATGCCGCAGGTGGTCGTTCGGGTCGTCGTGCCTGCTGGCCACGATCGTGTAGGCGTCGGCTGGCTGGCCCCTCAGCGAGGTACGCGGCACCTCGCGGACCCGCAGCACCGTGCCAGGCGTCCAGGTGATTCGCCGCTGTGGTCCGCGGCCCTCGAGGAGGAGTTCGCCGACGACCAGCTCGCACGCTTCCAGCCGGGGCGCGGTCCACGAGGAGTGCTCCCCGGCGTACGCCAACCGCACGCCCGCCCAGGCCGGATCCAGGCGGCCGACGGTTTCGACGTCGTCCAGCCGGAGTTCCACATCCACATATTCGACCAGCTCGCGTCCGGTCCGCCCGTAGGCGTGCAGCAGCATGCCCAGCACCAGATCGGTCTGCCCGGTCGTGAATCGGGGGACGGCGCCGTCCCACTTGTCGAGGACGAACGGTGCGAGCTGCTCACGCCACAGCGGGTTCTGGGAGTCCGGGACATCCACGCGCAGGTCGGTGGAGCCAGCGGTGAAGTGCCAGTGGAATCCGGGCCGGGTCACACCGTGGTGGCGCCACCGGGCGGGTGGCGCCGCCGAGGCGTCCGAGGCTGCGCTGTGGCCGGAACGCAGGCGGTCGAGGGCCTGCGTGTAGGAGATCCCCTCCGCCGCGGCCAACTGGCGTGCTCGCGCCTTGAGATCGTTGCTTCCGTGCTTGGTCATGACTGGCCTCCGCCGGCGGTTCCCCACGCCTCCCGCCTGTGGCTCTGGTCATGGCCGGGCAGGGTCGATCGTCCGCGGGCCCTCACCCGGATCTGCGGTCCGGGTGCCTTGTCGGCGAGCCTTCGACCCGTGCCACCAGACGGCGTGGGCGCCTGTGGTGACGGTCTGGGTGCGTGCGCGTCCTGCACCACTCGGAACTGTAGGGGACGGCACCGACAACCGCGGAAGTCGTCACCCCTCGCCGACGCTGTAGCCGTCTCCCGTCGTACGGTGTCGGCAGGTTCGCCGCGGCGCCGTGAGGCGAACCGCCCCAGCCAGCGGTGACGGGATGCGAGGTCGGTGTGGAGGAGGACGAGGCGCTGCAGGGCATGCGGCGGTGGTCGGTGGCGTCCCTGCTGCGGGACGCCGCGCACACGGATGTTCTTGAGGAGAGGACCTGGGAGCAGGTCCGGCAGGAACTTCGGGACCGCTCCTGCGGCGTGCTGCCGGGCCTTCTGCCGCCGTCCTGCGAGGCGTTCGTGGTGGTCTTTCCGCTGGATCGCGGAGAGTTCGGCCGGATGCTGGAGGCGGCCCGTCAGACGGCGGAGACCGGCACGCAGCAGGCTGCGGAGGAACTCGCCCAGGCTGCCCGGTCGTTGGGCGCGCTGACCTCGGTGCCCAGCCAGCGGCTCTACCGTGGTGTCCCTCCGCTGCCGGGGGCTTCGCCTCGCGCGCGGCTGGACCACCGTGTCGGTATGGAGGGAGACGGCTACCTGGCGATGCCGGCCGCCGAGGCGCTCGGTGCGTTGGAGCTGGGCGGGCGGGCGCCCCGGCCGCGTGACGGGGTGTTTCCGCTCCCGCCGTACGCGTCGCCGGGGTCCTGGGTGGTGGTCCGCCGTGGTGTGCTTTCCGCGCCCGGCATCGTCCTGACCGGGGTCCAGGCCGCCTACAGCCACCGGGAGGGGATCGGCGCCGAGCAGCTCATCAGTTATCTGGGGACGGCGGCGGCTGCTCTGCACCCGGAGCCGTCTCGCTGATCACGATGTTCTCGGGCACCAGCTCCCCGGCGAAGATGGCAGCCCGGCCCCTGTCCAGGTCCAAGCGGCTGGCGACGGCGTTGAGCACCGCCTCGTCTGCCGCCTCCAGCAGAGCGTCAAGCTGTGCATCGTCGTCAGCTTTGCTCGGCTCGGCTCCCTGGGAAGTTCCTGGTTGCAGGGTCATGACTGGTGGTTGAGGTGTTCGAGGGCGCGCTGCAGCAGCGGGCGGTGCGCGGGGTAGAGGGTGCGCCCGGCCGCGGTGACCGCTGCCGTGAGCTGTTCGAGGGAGCCGAACGGCCACCATCCCGCGTCCGCAGCGTCGTCACCGGCGGTTGCGGCGACCTGCTCGGGCAGCTGGTAGAGGGCACTGGTGGACGCGACCCAGGCGTTGTCGGTGTTGCGCCAGTCGTCGATGACCTGGCGGCCGAGGATGGTGGGCTGCTGATCGGCCAGGTCGATGCCGGTTTCCTCGCGCAGCTCGCGCACCAGGGCGGCCGGGGCCGTCTCGCCCGGGTCGATCATGCCACCCGGGATGGCTTCCACCAGGATGTCGTCGCGGGTGATCAGCAGTACCCATCGCTGCTCACCGGTCCCGGCGACCACGATGGGGTCGGCGGCCTGGTTCTCGCCCCACTTGCCGAGGTTGCGCCCGGTACGCCCGGTGCGCCCGTGCGGGTGCAGCGGCCAGCCCCGCTCGTCGAACTCGAAGTGCACCAGGGCGCCGGCTTGCCGCTGCTCCCAGTCGCGCACCAGGTCGGGCGTGGCGTGCCCCTCGGCCCAGTCGGGCACGTGCTGGGTCAGCGCCAGTGGCCGCAGCTCGGGCGGCGTGATGTTCACCGGTGCGTACCCCGGCCAGCTCACCGACCAGCAGCGCCGATTCTCGGGCACGGGCACGCCGGGGTGGTCAACCGGGGCGTAGCCGTCCGGGCCGGGGGCCGCGATGTCGGCGGTGTAGCGGGTCTCGTTCATGATTTCTCCTGGTCGCTGCGGAACAGACGCTCAACGTTTGGTCGGCGCGATGAAACGGCGCACAGCGACCGTCAGGACGCAGACCTCGACGCAGCCCATCAGGACCGCGCCCGCCCGGACCGTGGCGGCAGCGGCTCCGGTGTGGTCGTGGATCAACAGTGTCGCGCCGAACTGCGTGCCCATGAACAGCGCCAGGCAGGCAATCATCAGCAGGGTCAGACGTACTCCCAGTGGCATCCAGTCCGGGCCGCGCGAGGGCCCCAGCCGGGTGGCGACGTGTTCCGCATGCGCGGCCAGGGCCAGTTCCTTGGCGATGGCGGGCTCGGTGGCGCTCCCGCAGGAGCAGTGTGCGACGTAGCAGGCCTCGCCGGCGCGCACCGACGCCTCATCGTCGATGACGATGTTCGGAACGTGGTGGCCGTCGTCGATGGCGAAACGATCGAGTGCCCCTTTCATCGCATGTCTCCGCTCGGTGCGTACAGGCCGGTGAGGAGGACCTCGAGCAGCTCGTAGACGTCCGTGTGGTGGGTGGTGCGGGCCTCGCCGGTGCGGGCGGTCACCTGTCCCGTCTTGAAGCGGAACCCGTAGGGGTGGGGTTCGCTGCCGTCGGGATCAGGGTCGTAGGCGAAGTCCGCGACGATGTCGAAGCGGCGGCCCTCGTGCTCGGTGCTGGCCTGCACGGTGAGATTGATGGTGTCGCGGCTGGGTCCGCTGGCGAGGGTCCCGGTCTGCTCGAAGTTGGGCAGCGAGCTGAGGCGGGAGGCGAACGGGCCGACGTCGCCGGTGATGTAGTCGCGTTCCTCGCCGTCGGTGTACCGGAGCTGGACGACGTGCTCGCCGCCGGCCAGCTCCTCGCTCAGCAGGCCGGGAAAGACGAACCGGCTGTGGCTGTAGGCCGTCCACAGCGGGGCCGCCTCGCCGGGGGTGGTGTGGTCGCGGGCACACCGAGAGCACATCGGGTCGTAACGGTCGACGACGACCTGGCAGAAGCCCTTGCCGCACCCGACGCACAGGAAGTCGTGGAGGTCACGCGTCCAGCAGGTGACCGTCATCGCGCCGAGCACGAGGTTGTCCCAGGAGCCGACGGTGAGCCCGCTGTCGACGACCGCCTGCTGCCGGTCGCGTGCGTACCAGGTGTAGACCCTGGCGGCGCGGCTTCGGCCGTGCAGGGAGATGAGAGTGTCGGCCCACGCCCTCTGCAGGGTCTTGTCCTGATCGCTCATGTCGGGGCGGCCGTTGTAGTCGACGAGGACGCCCATGCCGCGGTCGTCGGCGAAGAGGCGCTGCATCTGTGCCAGTAAGCGGCCTCGGGTGGTCTGGGCTGTGGTGCTGGTGGGCATGGGCTGCTCCTTCGGCAGGGGCGGTGGGTGCCCGGTCCGGTCGGTCAGGGCGCGAAGGCGGCCGGGACGGGTCCGTGGCCGGGGAAGGGAATGTCCGCGTCGGCGGGGCGGGCCGCCGGGTGGCGCAGGGCGGTGACCGGGACCGCACCGGGCTCGGTGGGCGGGGCGTAGACGAGGCGCCAGGTGCCCTCCCACTCACATCCGCAGGGATGGTCGGGGTGCGGGTGGCGGATGAACACGGCGTGGGTGTGCACCGCCCTCAGCAGCCTGGTGGTCCGGTTGGTGCCGGGTCCGGTGGTGCCGTTGCGGTGTTCCAGGTAGTCGGTGGCGGCCTCGCCGACGGCCATCCAGGGGTGATGGCCGAGCGCGATGAACGCGGCGGGCGGCTGAAGGTGGTCGTCCATCTCGGGGCCGATGCCGGTGATGAGCATCCCGTGGTGGGAGCGGAAGCCGTGCATCAGGGCGTCCTCGCCCTCGGGCATCCACAGGTGCTCGGTGGGGTGGGTGGCCCCGTCGTCGCCTTCGACCGTCTCCAGTGCGTACAGCGGGGGGTTCACGGTGCTCATGGGGACTGCTCCTGCTCGCTCAGAAAGGTCGTCGCCAGCGGGGTTGCACTGCTTTCACAGACTGGTTCGGCCGCACACGGCATCCAGCACCCGCCACAGCGCGTGGTCGCGGCCGATTTCGGGGTCGATGAGGGTCACCTGGATGGCCTCGGTCGCGGAGGTCACGGCCTTCTGCTGGGTGCCTTCCTCCCACAGGGCCTCCATCTCGCACGTGCCGATGCGGTGTCCCGCGAACTCGACGGGCTCGCCGTTGCGCTTGGTCACCGCGATCGGCCAGCTGTCGGCGCCCGCGGGGTGGTGGACGAAGACCTGGATGCCGGCGCGCCATGCCTCTGCCGCGATGCGGTGCAGCAGTGCGTCGTTGTCGCGGGCGATGAGGCCGGTGACCGTGGCCAGTTGCTCCCACCGCTCGCCCTCGCTCGTCCGTACCCTGCCCGGTCGGATGCTTCCGGCGAGCGTGACGATCCCGGCCGTGTTCGCGGCCGCCAGGGTCGGGACGAAGGGCCGGATCTGGTCGGCCACCTCGTCGGGCCCGTTGGGGTGTTCGCCCTGGATGCGGCCCTGCAGCCAGGCCGCGTTCAGGCGGCCGACGTCTGCGAGGGTGCTGGCCGTGCGCCACTTGGGGGACACGGCGAGGGGTTCTGCGGTGACGTCTTGGGTCATGATGGGATGGGCTCCGTTGGTTGGCGAGGCGTTGGGTTGTGGTGGGTTCGGCCGCGGTGCCGGGTGAGGGCCCGGCGGGCGGGGTGGAATCAACCTACTGAATTTCAGGTGTTCGGGACAACCCTACTTTTGGTCGGCGGCCCGTACGGGCCTGTGGCGCGCGGAGTTAAGGCGTCCTTCCCGTGCGCGTGCGCCACAGCTCGTCGAACTCGTCGAGGGCTTCCTCGGCGCTGCGTTCACCGGCGGCGTACGCCAGTTCCAGGCCGGTGTCCGGGCGCGCGAGGTCGAGGGGCGTGTGGGGGCACGGCGGGCGCAGCGGTGTGCGGAACCAGGCGACGACGTTGGGGACGGTGTTCAGTGCGTCGATGGTCACGCAGGTGGCGGTGAACCGCGCGAGTCGGGTGTGCGCCTGCTGACCGGCCGGTTCACCGGCCCGCCAGCCGGCGACCGTCTCTTCTGTGACATCGAGGAGGGCGGCGTACTCCTCGAGCCATCCCAGTTCGTCCAGGCGGGAGACCAGCTCGGCCGCCGGCGTCATGGAGAGCGCGTCCGCCAGTTCATCGCGCTGGCGCGAGGCTCCGGGCGCCCTCTGCGTGAGCAGCCTGCCCGGGTGCGGAGTCCGTACGGCGACGTCGACGGACGGCCCCTGGGAGAGCACCGTGCGCAGCAGTTCGCGCAGTTCCGTGTTGTTCGGGTCCCGGGCAAGGAGCGAAGCTTCGTCGAGGAAAATGACGAACTGGCCCTCGGTGATCGCTTCGGGGGTGCCATGACGCCGCTCGATCTCGCGCTGGGCGCGCCGCAGCTGCGCCATGAAGGCGTTCAGCGGGGCGTCCGCCGGCAGCACCTGTTTCCCCATGGCCGCCCGGCCAAGGAACTCGCGCTTCGCGTCCGGCCCGGAGATCACCTCCAGCCTCACGGCAGGTGCTTCCGGCGTGGGTTCGGGGTCCATGGTGAGGGTCCTTTCCGGTTGACGTCGCGCTCCCGTGACGCTGCCCGGTGCGGGCGCGTCGGCATCGTACGCGAGGACGAGCGGGTGGAGCTCGGGGTCGGGCGTGTGCTCATGAGTCAGGCCGGGCTGGCGGCTCATGTCATGGACGTGGGGCCGTGGACGCGGGCGGAGAAGTGCGCGCGTGCCCGTTCCACACGCGAGCCTGCCGAGTCACGGACGTAGCTGGCCGCACTGTCGATCGCGTCGACCGCGGATTCAAGCTCGTCGTCCAGTTCGGCGGAGCCGTCGTTGAACGGTGCAGTCGTCGCGGTGAACAGGTCGCCGAGGACGCCCAGGATGCTGTTGTCCGCGTCGCGGTCGTCGTGGAGCGCGCCCAGCAGGACGAGGCGGGCATGGTCGTCGAGCCCGGCCCGGGCCTCACGGAGCATCTGCCGTAGATGGAGGCGCGCTACGGCGGCTGAGCGGCGGATCCGCTCGCTCTGCCCCGTGTCGGTCATGCCGTCGTCGGCGCGGTCGACCAGCGATCCATGGTGGTCCTGAGCGCCTCGTGCCAGTCGCCGGTGAACGCCGCGGGGGCGCTGAGGTCGCTTCCGATGATCGAGAAGACGGCTTCGCGGGCGTCGTTGTCGTCGGCCGGCTGGTAAGGGGCGAGCTTTCCGGTGGTGGCGGTGGAGTCGGAGGGGGTCGTCTTCACGGGGTTCTCCTCGGGGTCTGCTGGTCTGACTCGGGGTGGTCCCGCCACCGACTCGGCGGGACCACCCCGGGCCGGGTCAGCTGCTGGTGGTGGCTCGGCGGCGGTATCGGACGGTCCTGGCGAGTCGATTGACGTCGCAGGGGCCGCTGTGACTCATCTCGTCGGGGTCCGCCAGGGGCGGGGCGAGGTTCACCCGTCGCCGCCCTCGGACTTCAGCAGTGCATCGAACCCGGCGAACATGTTGGCAACGGCCTTGTCACTGGCGTCCAGAGCAGGCGGCCGCGTGGCTTCCTCTGAGCAGTTCCGGTAGTCGGCGATCGACACCGCTCCGTCGGAGAGGGCCTGCACGTCCTGCGCGGACAGCCACACGTCGCCGATGTACCGGCCATCCGGGAGGCGCAAGGTTGCCATCAGCGCGCGGTCGGTATCCGGACCCATGTTCTTCAGTGCCTGGTAGAGGGCCTGGGCGGCCGCTTCAGGGTTCAGCGAGGGTTCAGGGCCGGGCTGGGTCTGGGACTGTTCGATGCTGGTCGAGGCCGCGTAGTCGGCATGGGTGAGCAGCTCATCGGTCATCGCGGCGAGGTCGCTGGTGAGCGTGCGCGCGGTGACGTCGTCGACGCCGGCCGCGTCCAGGACTTCCCGGGTGCCCGCATCGATGATCCGGAAGATGAACGTGGGCTGGTCGGGTGTGGGTCCCATGGCGGTGAGCTGGTTCAGCAGGCGGGCGATCTCCTCGGCCACCTTCCGGCGCTCGCTGGTGTCACGGTCCATCAGTTGTCCACCGCCTTCACGATGACGAGGAAGTTGTCCGTCGCGAGGTCCATGACGACCTCGGCGGGCAGGCCCTCAAGACGGCGGGCCTGGGCGAACTCCTCCGCGGGCCACGAGCCGCGCGGCCCGCCGGCGGGGAACCTCTCCAGGACAGTGCGGTCCGTCCTCATCGTCCGGTCACCTCCCGGGCGGCCCAGGCCTCGATGACGGTCATCGTCAGGACCCTCGTCGCGGTGCCGCGCAGCTTCACGCGGGCCCCGTCCACCAGGACGTCCTTGAGGCGGGTGTACGACGGGTCGGGGACGAGGATGATGGCGGTGCCGCCGGAGCCGTCGATGACGGCGCGGGCGCGGCCGCCGCGCGCCGGTTCGACGCTCTTCACGTCGACGGTGGCCTCCACGGTGGCGCCTGGGGTGACCTTGTGCAGCGGCTGGCAGTTCGGGCCGAGGTCGGTGGAGAAGTTCACGAGCAGGCCGCCGGGGGCGTCGATGGGCTGCGGGCTCGGGGCGGTGTCCGAGCGAATGGTGCAGGTGACCTGGCTCGCCGCTGTCGGGCGAGCGCCGGTACGTGCAGACATGAGGATCACTCCTCCTGTGTGCGGAGTCGGGTGGAGCCCGGTCGGAGAGTGCTCTCCGGGAAGGACTGATTCCGAGACTAGGGAATAAAGGTTGCATAGACAACCCCACTTTGATGGAAATGCAGGCCCTCGGCACCCGTCTGCCCGCCGTTCCCCATCGGTCACACCTGCGCCCCACCCCCGGGCTCCCTGCCGGTCGCGGGTTCAGAAGCTCTCCTGGAGGCGAAAGGCGGTTTGGCCTCGCTGCTGCTCCGGCCGCGCGGTGTGGATCAGCGGCAGGAAGATGCGGGCGCCGGAGTGGAACTCGGCGCCGACGCCGGGGTGGCTCGGCGGTGTGTCCCGCGCGCTGTAGGCCCAGACCCGGGCGATCTCCGGGGAGCCCATGTTGGTCACCGCAGCCGCGAGGTACCGCTCGGCGCTGTGGGGGGTGATGTGCCCCTTGGTGATGTCGTACAGGTTCGGCCAGGGGGCTCCCGGCAGGCAGGCGCCGGTGACGGGCACTTCAGGCTGGTCGTAATTGTCACCGGGAGCTCCGGTGGCGGTGATCCCGAGCCAGAGACGGGAACCGCTGGTGAAGGTGACTTCCAGCCCGAAGGGGCGGCTGCCTGGTTCACTCCAGGCGTCCACGGACTTGATGTCCGGGGCGGTGAGTGCGGTCAGGCAGAATTCCTGGAAGCGTTGCGGACGCATGGCGCATTCCTCCTTTATCGGGCGGGTTGCTTGAAGCGTACGCGCCAGCAGTGACAGTCGGTGCGTGAGCTGCGAGCAGTCTCAGAGCAGGGCGAGCGGGGCGTGTGACCGGTAGCCCTCCCGCGGAGGGCGGTGGCCCGATACCGTGGGGGCATGGCCCGCATCAGCATCGATCTGCCCGACGACGACTACCAGCGGCTCCTGGCCGAGGCGGAGGAGCAGCACGAGCCCGCCGAGGAGTACGCCGGCCGCGTCCTGGCGCAGAGCCTGAACAAGAAGCGCTTCCTCGAGGGCAGCGCTCTGTTCATCAGCACTCCCGGCATGCGCGAAGAGTTCGCGAGCCGCTTCGGACCGCAGGCCGGTACCGCCTCCACGGCGGCCTGAGGCGCATCGGTGGAACTGCAAGTAGACGTTCCGTGGCTACTGGAGATCGCCCGGACCCAGCTCGGTGACCCGGATGTCACGGACTGGGGGGCGTTGGAGGCAGCGCGGGCCAGGCACTGCTTTCGGGTGATGGACGACCTCGTCTACGACAGGCCCCATCACCGGGCCGCCGCTCTCTTCCACTCCCTTTGCCGCGTCCCTGCCCTGGAGCACGGCAACGAGTTCTTCGCGGCGGCGGCAGGGGCGGGCTACCTGCACGCGAGCGGAATCCAAGTCCACGCCACGGCCAAGGAGGCCGCCGACCTTGCCGAGCAGGTGACTGCCGGGCAGTTGGACGTGCGCTCCCTGGCGCATGCGCTGAAGGCGTGGACTGAGCGTCCCCAGCCCTAGTCAGGGCTCCGGCCCTGGCCGGCCCGCTCGGAGCGCCATCGGCCTGAGCGCTCCGAGCAGCGCAACGTAGTGAGCTTCAGGAGCCAGCGGGTGCTATGTCTGCTGTGCGGCCTTGCTGTGAACGCGGGGTCTTGGCGCCCACCTTGCCTGGCTCGATGGTCCTCGGGTCGACGGCTTCGCCGGGCGCGCCCACCTCGTAGTCGCCATTCGGATCGCTGTCGCGGTCGTGCGGCAGGAGGAAGAACACCCGGCGGGCAAAGAGGCCGCTGTCGGGGTCCCGCTCGGCGTCCGCTGCGAGATTGGTGTAGCCGACGATACGGCCAGCACGGTCGTACCGGGGCTTTCCGCGCCGGTTGTTGACCTTGTCCAGGGCCTGCCGGACGTAGTCGAGGTTCGCCGAGTCCTCCAGCCACACCACTTCTACTTCACCGGTGAGCTGGCTGTCTTGCAGCATCGAGCTCATGGCCGCAGACCCTCCTGGTTCTCTTGAGCCGGCCTCTGGCCTGCGCGGGCGGTCACGCCGCTCGTCCGCTGGCCCCCAGTGGGGCCCTGTCCGAGGTCGCGTCCTTCATCGTACGGCCAGGCGTGCAACTGCCCCAGAGCGCAGAGGATCATCGCCCCTGCCCCCCTCGGTGGTCGCCCTGGCCGGGGCCTGGCCCCTCTGTACCGACTTCGGCGAGCAGCGCCAAGCCGGGGTACAGCTTCCTGTCGTTGTTCTTGATCATCTCGGCTGGCGAGGACAGTCCGAGTTCCTGCCGGATCCGGCTGGCGAAAGCCCGGCTCGTCGCCCTGCTGATTCCCTCATCCGCACACCAGCGGCTGTAGGTCTCGTACAGGAGCTTCTGCTCAACGCGCAGGTCCGGGTCGGGCCGGCCTTCGTCGCCCTTGGTGCACCGCTCGCTGATGAACCGTCCGATGTGGTCCTCGGTCTTCTCGTACGCCTCGGTCGCCAGGCGTACGGATGCCGGTCCGGTGAGAGGGTCCCGGGTGGCCAGGTACAGCCGGGCTCCGTCGATCAGCCACTGCAGGATGCCCGGGCCCTCGTCACGGACGAGTTCGGCCGCCAGGTTGTCGATCTTACGCTCGTTGGGGACCTTGCGTTCGAAGGGGATAAGCCGGATGCGTCGCCAGAATGCGTAGCCCCCGGTGCCGACTTCGGGCCGGTGGTTTCCCAGGAGCCACAGCTTGTGGGTGGGCGTGAACGTGAAGAAGTTTTGCCGCATCCGCCGTGCGGTGATGGCGTCCCCGCCTGTCAGAAGCTTGACCCGGGCCTCGTTGAACTTGTCGTTCGGCTTGAGCTCGCTGCACACGACGATGCGACGCCCGTGCAGTTCAGTGAGTTCGGTGCTGTGCTCAGTGAACTTCCCCTTCTCCATCAGGAAGCCGGGCGGCGCCGCATTCGCGTAGTCGCCAAGGATCTGCATCATCACGTCCAGAAGAACGCTCTTGCCGTTGGCGCCGGAGCCGTGGAGGAAAGGCAGGACCTGCGCGCCGACGTCGCCGGTGACGGAGTACCCGAGCAGCAGACGAAGGAACCGGATGGTTTCCAGGCCCCTCTCGTCGTCACCGAAGGTCTCCCGCAGAAACGCCTCCCACCGCGGGATCGGGATGTTCATCGGGCCCACGGTGGTGGCGCGGGAGTGCATGTCGGTGAGCGGGTTGGGCTTGCGCAGCTCGCCCGTCTTCAGATCGACGACTCCGTTCGGCGTGCACAGGGAGTAGATGTCCCCGTCCAACACGTCCGGGTCCAGGCTCAGCCCGGGCGCAGCCTGAGCCTGCTGCAGAAGCGCCTTCACACCAGCGGTGGACTGGGTGCGCTTGCGGTGGGCATCCAACTTGCTGTCGCTGAACCTCCCCCGGCGGTCGGACAGCGGGATCTGCTCAGCCATGTCGCCTGCAGCCCAGATAGCCGCCTTCTCCCCGCCGGTGCGCCTCCACCGGTACTGGTCCCAGCAGAACCAGCCCAGCCCTTCGACATGCCGGAACCGGTCGCTGTACAGGCGCGCGAACAGCTTGGCGTTGCCGCGGTCCGTCAGCTCATCGGGGAAGAGCGTGAGGTCAGCTCCGGTGTGGAGGTCAGGGGCATCGGTCTGTTGCGCCGGCAGCGTTGCGGAGCCGCTCAGGCCCAGGTCCAAGGTCTGCTGCTGATGGATCTGCTGTGCGGCGACCACGGGGTCGAAGTGGACGTTCTCGGCGCTGCTCATGAGCGTCCTCGGGGGTGGAACGGGCGCTGCGCGCCAGCGGACAGAGCGGAATCGATGATCGACAGACTGCGCCGCTCGAGGTGCGGACGTGCCCGGTTGGCTGCTTCTAGCAGCTGTGCTCGCACGTCGATCTCCTTGAGATGACCGCCCTGGATCAGCCCTCCAGCCGTGAAGGCAGCCCGGTTGAGCTTCTCGGTGAAACCGGCCCCCTCGGGGATCGCCGCGCACGCCTCGACCTCCGCCAGCAGCGGTGCCAGGAGGCGACTGGCGGCTGTGGGCGCGCGCCGTGGACGCCGTGCCGACGGCACCGCCTGGGCGGTCTGCGGGCTGGCGGGCGCCGCCGGGACGTGGCCGGTGCGGGCCAGCTCGACTGCGAGCCAATCCGGGAGGAGGGCCGGTTGGCGTGCTTCTCCTACCGCTGTGTAGGTGCCGGCTGCGGTACGAGTCGTCGGCGCGATGATGTAGCCGTGGTCCGAGCGCACATCGACCTGCCAGGCCAGTGCAACCTTCGGGCTCGATCCGGCGGATGACCGGTAGCGGATCTCCGGGTGCGGGTTGCGGTACCAGACGTGAAGGCCTCCCGAAGGAGTGCGCACCCGGAGGGTCTGCTCGTCGTCGGCCGGGCTCGGCTGTTCCCGCAGGGCGGCGAGGAGCGCGAGGGTGTCGAATCCGGTGGCCAGTCCCGTGAGGGTGACCTTCGGTCCGATCGGAATGCCCGGCAGCAGCCGGGACCGGTCGGGGAGGTCTGCGGAGTGGGCGTCCACGTCGATGACGACCAAGTCCGCCGGACCGCAGGAGACCCCCACACCGAAGCGCGGCTGCGTCGACCACCAGGCATCGATGCGTTCTCCTGACGTGGTCGCGGCATGAAAACCGTGACACCAACGCCCGGCCGGGATGCAGAGGCAGGCGGTGGGCGCATGCCGATCCTGCCTGCAGGGCTCGCAGTTGGCCGCGGGCGTCTTCTGCCGGGGAGCCAAGGGATGGACTGGCCAGCCGTTGCCCGCGCACCAGCGGGCCACAGCGTGGGGGTCTGCTGTCCCTACTGGGGCTGTGGAGGCTGTCGCAACCTGGCGTGACACTGGCGTCCTTGTCGGGTTTCTTCAGTCGTCGCCGTCAGTCCCGTTGGGAAGGCCCTGGTCAGCCTGGCGGGCCCAGCGGCTGACGGGACTGACGGGACTAAGGAATTCGCATGCGGCACTGAGGGTAGCGCACGAGCGCCCACGGGCGGGGAGCCTCTCCTGCGTGTCGGAAGTTCAGTCCCGTCAGTCCCTTAGTCCCGTCCGCCGGCGGCGGAGCCGGTCGGTCCCAGGAACGGGACCGACCGGGCTTCGGTCCCGTGGCGTTCCTTGAGTCCCGTCTCGGTCCCGTGAAAGAACAGCAGGTCAGGGCGTCCCGCTCATCAGGAACGGGACTGACGGGACCGAGAGTGCCATATATGAGCCGCATACCTCTGTAGGCGACGGTAGCTACTCTTTCGTTTCGTGCGCGCGCATACGCACACACGTGATGGCCATAAGCGGCAATGTCAGTCCCGTTAGTCCCGTTGAATCCCGCGAGAGTGCCGGTGACCTGCGTTTTTCCTGTGCGGGACTGAACGGGACTGAAGAGATGGGACACCCCGCCGGTCCCGTCAGCCGCCACCGCACGGTGGCGTGTCTGGAGAACACGGTCCCGTCAGTCCCGTCAGCCGCCGGCGTCAGGACTTCAGGACTCCCTGACCCGTACGAAGCGCAGCGTCGGATGCCGTGTGGTGCCGACCGCGACCTCCACCACGAGGGTGGCAGCCAGGGGCCAACGTCCGTCAGGACGGCGTGCTGAGAGACGGCTGGCGACTGCTCGGCCGACCGACACACGGTCCGCAGGGCTGAGTTGGGCCGTGCGTCGGATCCTGCCGTCGGGCAGCCGTACGACGAGGCTGGCGGGACGGTCGGGGGGTCCGATCACAGACAGAAGCTCTGCGTCGAGGGTCTCGCTGTGCCTCACTTTGACCCACCGGGTTCGCGCCGGGACGTACAAGCTCTCGGGCCGCTTCAGGACGAGGCCTTCCACTCCTGCGAACCGCAGCGCCTCGTACCACAGAAGAGCTTCTTCCCGGCTGGTCGTGGCATCCACCTGTTGCACCGGCGGGCCGGCCTCGGCGACGACCTGTTCCAGGTGAGCGAGCCGCTCGCTCAGCGGCCGCAGCCGCAGGTCGGTTGCGGGTCTGGCGAGGACATCGAACAGCACGAACGCGACGGGCGGCCACTTGCGGCGGTCCCGGCCGCGGCGCCGGGCGAGTGCGCTGAAGCTGATCCGTTCGTTTTCCCAGGCGACGAGTTCTCCGTCGACGACCGTGCCGATGGCGCAGTGCGCAAGGGCGGTGAGCACCTCAGGGAACAAGGGCCCGAGATCGTTGCCTTCGCGGGAGAGGAGGAGGGGACGGTGGTCCTCGAGGACGGCGCCGACGGCACGCCAACCGTCGAGCTTCACTTCCGCGCGCAGGGCGGCCGGCCACTGCGCCGCAGACGGGAGACGATCGGTGGCGACCGGCCGTACGACGTCCACCGGCGGCCGCACGGGCACCAGGTTGTCCTTCACCCGGCCAAGCCCACCGGCCTGCTGCTCTTCCGGCCCGGCGGCGCGCACGCCAGCCAGGATGGTGTCCACCGGACGGCGGTCCTCGATCGCGGCACCGGACAAGGCTGTGTCCCCCTCGACAGAGGCTGGAGTCGAGCGGGACACAGGGAGAGTTCAGGAGCTGACGGCGGCGGTGTTGAGCAGGCGCTCCAAGCGGGCGTCCCGGTCGTCGGCGAGGAGGTCGAGGAAGGACAGCCCGGGCTGGAAACGGAACCGTGTCCAGGCGGGGACCAGCTGCAGCTGCGCGTCATGGTCGGTCAGACGGCGCATGCCAACCTTCCACTGCTCGTCGATGGGCAGCGTCTCCCAGTAGGCCCAGACATCGCTCGCGTCAGCGTCCGCACCGACGACTTCGTGCCCCCAGTCCGCCCGTGGCACAGGGAACGACTCAGCGTACGAGACGACCACGGGCTGGTCATCGCGCCGCTGAAGGAGGGCCTGGACGTCCTCCCATCCGTGGCCGCGGCGGTAGGCACCCTCGGTAAGAGCTTCGTCGATGATGTCGGCGAGCCAGGCTCGGTGTGAGCCGTCGACCCAGCAGTTGTTTTCGCACTGGCCGAACAGGCGGGCAGCCAGTTTGACGATGTCGCTGCCCAGCACCAGAGCAGTGTTGAGGACGAGTGGGTACATGCCGATCTCGTGCTCATGGTGGATCGCGACCGGGTCGGCGAGGACGGGATTGAGTGCCTGTTTCTAAGCCCCGGTCCTGAGTAGCCTTGGGGCCTACGCTGGCGTCGTGTTCGAGGACGCCGGGCAAGCCGCGGAGAGGATCTGCCGGGGCTGCGGTGAACGGCTGAGGCCGGGCACCCGGTCTGGGGCGGTGTTCTGCTCGTCGGCGTGTCGTGCCAGGCAGTGGCGGTCGGAACGGCGGTTGCGCAAGCGGCTGGCGGCGGTCCAGGCCGGTGCGGGTGAGGCCGAGTGTCCCGAGTGCGGGGCTCGGTGGGTGGCCGGCGTCGACCGTCGCTCGGACGCCGTGTATTGCTCGCGTCGGTGCGTGGTGAGGGCCTGGAGGCGACGGAAGGAATCGTTCACCGAACAGTCACAGTGACCGGTGGGCGAACGCATCCGGGGACCGTTTTCGTTCACCATCCGGTCATTTGCGGTCATTCGTTGTGATCTTCGGATTTTCAGTCTGACTCTCGGTTCAGGAGGCGGGCCTTGTCCCGTCACGGTCTGAAGTGCCGTGCCTTGGCCCGCGCTTGGGGTGGTGAGAGCCATGTCCGAGGAAACCGAGAAGGTCGGAGCCGTCAGCCAGTCCCGCTACGAAGAGATCGTGGCCGAGCTGCGGCAGGTCGTCGAACAGCAGACGCAGGGCCAGTTCACGATCGGTGACCGGGCCCTGGAGATCGAGCCGATGCGCTCGCAGAACGAGGAGTCGGCGGTGCTGCCGGGCCGGGAGTTGTTCACGGTCCGCCAGGCCCTGACACGGCTGGCCGAGGACATCGGCCTGCGTCGCACCACGGTGGAGAATGCCCGCTGGACAGCGTCGCGGTGGCCGAAGGAGCATCGTCAGGCGGGGGTGTCCTTCACCGTCCACCGGGTCCTGGGCAGCATTCCTGACGAGGAAGAGCGGTTCGCCGCGATCAAGACCCCGCCGCCGGGCAAGTCCCGCTGGACGGTGGACGACGCCAACCGGCGCATCGGTCGCCAGGTCGAGAACCCCATCTCGCGGCAGGAGAAGGTCACCGCCATCCACTCCCTGGCCCGCGACGAGGAGGTCGCCGCGGCGGTGACCACCGACTTCCTCAAGCGGCCCACGGTCGCGGCGAAGGTGCCGGCCACGGAGAAGGTCCGGGTGGTGCAGGAGTTCACCCGCGACGAGTCGGTGGCCACCACCGCGGCGACCAGCCTGCTGCGCAGGCCGGACGTCGCGTTCAAGGCGATGGCCGACGACACCGCCCGCTTCCAGGTCAACCAGGCCCAGAACGAACGCAGCCGGCAGGCCCGCGAGGACTTCGACCGCACCAGCCCGGTCGCCCCGGCTGTTCGCCAGATCGACCGGACGGTGGAGTTCCTGGACCTGGTCACCGCCTGCCACTCCTTCGTCGCCGCGGCCGGCCGCACCGTCCCCGGCCTGCGGGACCGCACCCTGAACGAGGACGAACGCACGATCGTCCACGAGAACGTCGCCAGGGTGCGGGCCACGCTGGACTGGATCGAGACCGCGGTCGACACCGGCAAGGTCGACATGGACGACGAGCTCGCCCGCATGCTGAAGGGTGAATAGGCATGCCCCGCGCCTCACGGCGACGGGGAGATGCCGCCCGCCGGCACGCGGACACCATCCGCTTCGTGCTGTTCGAGGCCAGGCCCGCCGGACTGCTGATGCACCAGCTCACCCGCGCCAGCGGACTGTCACCCAGCCAGGTCAGATCGGGTCTGGCCGCGCTGCGGGACGAGGCGGCCTCCAAGGGCTGGCCGCCGCTGATCTGGACCAGGGGCGACGGCTATCAGCTCGGCGCCGAGCGGGCCGCTCTGGAGGCATACGAACGGGCCGTCGTCTCGGAGAAGCTGACCGAGTTCCGCCGGTTCATCACCGGCACCGTCGCTCCGCATGCCGCCGCCCACCCGAACGACAAGTGGGTACGTCACATCGTCGCCCAGCTCAACTCCATCGAATCCACCCTCGACCTCATCGCAAGCTCCTGACCAGCGGCGGGGGCCGCCCGGCAAAGCCGGGCGGCCCCCGCCCAAGGGAATGGCCATGCGTCGTCGCCGCTATCCCTCGGACACCACCGACGCCGAGTGGGCACTGATCGAACCGCTCCTTCCGGCCCCGGCCTGCGAGACGCCGCGAGGCGGCAGGCCGGAGAAACATCCCCGCCGCGAGATCGTGGATGCGATTCGCTATGTCGTCGACACCGGCTGCAAATGGAGGGCACTGCCTGCGGACTTCCCGCCCTGGCGCACGGTCTGGGGGTTCATGGCCCGCTGGGCCGCAGCCGGTGTCATCGGCCAGATCCGCGACCAGCTCGCCACCCGCATCCGACGGGAGATGGGCAAAGGCCCCAGGGCGGTGGCCACCGTGATCGACTCACAGTCGGTGAAGGCCGCCGAGACCGTCGGCAAGGACAGTCGCGGCTACGACGCGGGCAAAAAGATCAACGGACGCAAGCGGCACCTGGTGGTGGACACCCGCGGCCTGCCGCTGATGGTCATGGTCACCCCCGCAGACCTGCACGACTCCGCCGCCGCGAAGGAAGTCCTCTTCCGCCTCCGCCTGATGCACCCGGAGATCACGATCGTCTGGGCCGACTCCGCCTATGCGGGCAAGCTTGTGACCTGGGCAAAGAAGCACCTGAACCTGACGATCAAGACTGTCAGCCGTCCCCGTGACACCTCCGGCTTCATCGTGCTGCCCCGCCGCTGGGTCGTCGAGCGGTCGCTGTCCTGGATCATGCAGGCCCGCCGGCATGCGAGGGACTACGAACGGCTGGTCCAGCACTCCGAGACCCTGATCACCTGGGCGGCCATCACCCTGATGACCCGCCGTCTCACCCGCGGCACCAAGAGCCTGAACCGGCTTCCCATCACCCCACGGGCGCTGAAACGAGCAGCCGCCTGACCTACCGATCAGCCAGAACGAGCAGGTCACCGCCGTCGGACGGTTCCGTGACGGTGTGTCCCATCTGGAGAAGGAGACCCGAAACCGCAGCCTGCACTATCGCCTGCATGCTGTCGCCGGAGGCACCAGGCTGATCCCTCGCCAGCGAGGTGAACCCGTCCGAGGCCGTCCACCTCACCAACACTCCGGCCGGCACCTCCGTCACCTCAAGCCCCGGCCTGCCGTCCTCCATATCGTCACCGACCAGGTGAAAACCTGCCTGAATCAAGGCATGGCGAACCTGCATAAGCAGGTCGGACGGGGCAGGTGACACAGGCCCCGCCTGCCCCGATTCGGGGCGATCAATCCTCCCGGCTTAGACAAGCACCTTTTAGCGTTCTTCCGACGCCTGCTTCAACGCATGCCGCAGCTCATCCCTGTCCGGCAGACCAGACAGGGCACCATCTGTGCTCCGATAGACCCGGCAAGCCAGCCCAGCCTCCCGGCCGGGCTCGGCAAAGGGATCCGCGCCGTTGATCAGAACCGTCGGCGACCCGACGAAACCCAGTTCAGCAGCCTGCCGTTGGTTGTCGACCACACGGATCAAGACGTCCTGGTCAGGCAACCCGACGTCCGCCAAGGCCCGCGTCAGCAGGTCACGGGCTGGGCTCTCGTTGGGACAGTCCGGCACTACCAGCAGCTCGATATCCACCCTTCCATCCTCGCTCGCATCTAGGCGTCGCCCAAGTACAGACCCTGCGGATCACCCGGCGGTTCAAAAACAGGCACTGAGGGAGCGGACGTACTCGTGCTGCCAGCGCAGGGTGTCCTTCTGCCCCGGGGCGGGCAGGAACTGCATCGCGTGGTCCGGGGGAAGCAGCTCCCACAGCCGGGTCGCTTTCGGGCCGGAGGCACGCTGGCCCAGCAGAACGCCGGCGGCGGTGTCGTGAGCGATCTGGTAGAGCCACGGGCGTTCGCTTCCGCGTAACTGCGCGGCGCCGTCCTGGTCTTGGAAGCGGATGAAGCTCACGGTGCTCCTTTTCCAGCGAGGGACGTTGGGTGAGGTTGTTCGTCGACGAGGGTCATGCCGCGCCGACAGGAGAGTCGCTGTCGGTGGCAGCGGGGGGTGTAGCGCGAGGCCAGGTATGGCCCTGGTCGTCCTTGTGGTCGTCCGGGTGATGTCTCTCAATCTCGCATGACCACGGTTTGGTGGGGTGTTCGTCGCCGCAGGTGATGACGAACCCGTGTCGGCGGAACGCGGCGACGATCGCGGAATCATCAGCGAACTCGCCGAGCGACTCATCTACGGTGTCCCAACCGCAGTCCCGCAGACCGTCGATGAGGACGCCGCAGACCTCGGTCTTGGTGGTGTCGTCTACGTCGAGTTCGATCAGCTTGCGGGCCACGCGTTCGAAGGCGGCGTTGCCGCCGGCCCAGCCCATGTCAGGCCTTCTCCTCGGCCGTCGTGTTCTGCTTGCGCAGCGGAGCAACGTAGGCGACGTACAGCCGGGTTCTACCGTCGACGTCGTCGGTGTACGCGTCGTACGCCCCGGCCGGGCCGTAGTGGCCGTCCCCGTCCTGGACCAAGTCGGCCATGACCTCCGCGGCGTACGAGGTGATGTAGCTGTCGACGGGCAGGTAGACGCCGGGCATCTCGCGGAGGCCTTCGGCGGCTGCAGCGTGGTCGGCTCGGGGCGGAGCCGTCGTCTTGGTCATGTGGATCTCTCCTTACGGTCTGTTCAGTGGGAGGTGAGGCGTGGAGCCGTTGGTCATCCGCTGCGCGGGGCGGGGCCCAGCAGCTCGGCGACTCGGCGGAACTTGTCCTCGCGGTTGCCTTGCACCGTGGCGATGCGGACGTGGGCGCAGTTGCCGGGATCGGGACCGGCATGGCGCGTGAAGATGGCTGCGCACAGCGGCAGCGTGACGCCGGGGAAGATGCGCGTGGGGCCCGGCGGCGCCTTGCCCTCGGGGGTGAGGTCGATGATGAAGCCGCGGTCGGCGGCCTGCCGCATACGACTGCGCATGCCGGCGAAGGCGTCCCCCTTCAGCCAGGCGCTCGGGGTGAGGAAGGCGATCACGCCGGCGTTCAGACGGGTCTCGAAGGCCCGCCAGAGCGCCCACCGCCAGAAGTACACGTACAGGTTGGACAGCGCGTACTCGAACCGGCCCTGGCCGGGGGCACGGAACTCGTCCAGGCTCGGCCGCCACAGCTCGTCCGGGGCTCGCTCTGCCGACCGGCGAGGGCGTCGGGCCTCGATCCACGGGGCCGCGTCCTTGGCCTTGTCCCGGTAGGGCGGATTGCCCACGATCGCCAGCGGCTTCGGGGACTTGAGGCGCTCGGCCAGCGCCGGGGGCAGATCACCGTCGAGCGCGTTGCCGACGACGATGTTGGCGTCGAGCCAGTCGATCGGCGTGAAGCCGCTGGTCTCCAGCCAGCATGCCGACTTGGCGAGGTCGACTGCGACCGGGTCGGTGTCGATGCCGAACACGCAGGCCTTCATGACGTCCGCCATGACGGCCGTGATGGTGAGGGGCGCCGGAGCATGCGTGCCGTACTGGAGACCGACGTAGGCGGTGGCCAGGCTCCGGGCTGCCGCGAGCAGGAACACTCCGCCGCCGCAGGCCGGATCGAGCACGGACAGGTCGAGGGCGTCGGCGGGATCGTCGTCCAGGTACAGGTCGGTGATCTCGCTCAGGGCGGCGCGGGTGAGTGAGTGGGCGAGTTGGGGTGGGGTGTACCAGGCTCCGGACTCGCTGCGGTCGTCGGTGTCGAGGAGCTGTTCGCGCAGGGCGCCGAGCTCGGCGGCGCCCCACTGGCTGAGGTCGCCGAGGTCGGCCAGGAGCTTGGTGACGCGCTGAGCTGTGCCGTCAGGCAGGCGTATGGGCCAGGGCCGGGGAAGGCCACGGGCGGCGGCGACCGAGTTGACGGCCAGGCGCACGATCTCGCGGTGACCGGCGGGACCTGGGGCTTCAGCGGCGAGTGCCTCGAGGGTGCTGCTCACGAGAGGGCTCCTTGGGCGAATGCCGGGCAGCAGTGCCCCGCCGCCTGTACGGGCGGCGGGGCACTCGGGGGAGCTGAGCTGTCGGCGACTCAGGCGGGGACCACTCTACAGAATTAGCGTTGTCTAGGCAACTTCGTATTGCGCAGGGTGGAGTCCAGTAGGGTCATCTGGTGCCACTCCGGCATCCGGCGCAGGATCCTCTGACGCCAGGCGAGCGCGTAGCGCAGGCAGTTGGCGCAGCTGCGGTGAGTGCAGCCGGGCAGTGCGTCCGCGCGGCGGGCGCTGTAGGACCAGGCGAGCGAGTCGGCGGACACCAGCAGGTGGTGGGCCTTCTCCAGGCCGCGGGTCTTGAAGCCGAAACCGTGGAGCCGGGTGATGCCGATCTCGCGGAGGGCCTCGATGATGCGCAGGGCTTCGGCGGTGTTGTGGCGGCGGCACATCGACCCCAGGCCGACGACCGGGTGCAGGCTGAGGTCGAAGCCGTAGTTGGCGTAGATCTCCACCCCGCGCAGGTAGTCGTCGCGGGTCCACCCCTGAAGGACCGGGACCCAGGGGAGGTCGGGGTCTGCGTACTGGAGGTTGAGGTAGTTCTCGACGGTGCGCAGCTGGTGTTCCTCGACGGTGAGGCCGGTCCGGCGAAGGATCCACGGTTCGCACATCCAGTCCTGGGGGCAGGCGAACTCCAGCAGGCCGATCTGGTCGTAGTAGCGGCGGACCGCGGCGGCGTAGGCGGCGGCGTCGGTGCGCCATTCGCCGTACAGGTACAGCTCGCTGTAGGCGCCGGAGTCGAGCGCCCAGGGGACGACGGCGCGCGGCAGGGTGCGCCGCGGGGCGAGGCGGCGGTGGGATACGAACAGGCGGACCGGCTGACGGGCGAGGAATCCTCTCAGCTGCGGCTCGGCGAGCCAGTGCGGCATGTGGGTGCCCAGGTACAGGGTGGAGCCGATGTCCTCGTCCGGCCAGATGAGCTGGTCTTCGGTGATGAGGGTGCGGTAGCGGGGCCGGTACTTGCGGTGCGGGTGATCGTCGGTGAGCTTGACGGCGTGCCAGTGCTGCGGATCGGTGATGACGGAAGGGGCGGTCGGCATTCCAGGCTCCGATTCTCGTGCCCACTGCTGACGCAATGGCGGTAGAGGCTACGCAAATAGAGTGTTTCAAGCAACCCCTTTTCACGGAGGGTCCGAATCCCGTCCTGGAGTGGCGCGAGTCACATTCTCTGGCCGGACTCTGGTGATCGACTTGCGGAGAGCGCCAGTTGGGGCCGCCGAGGTCGGGAGCGGGGAAGCCTCTTGGGTGCAGGAGTGCCGCCAGGGTTGCCCCATTCGCACGCACGTTCGAAACTCGTGCTGTGGAGACGGCCGCGATCACCCCAGGACAGCGCGGGCGCGACGGACAGCGAGCCGGTATCCCGGTGCCGGGCGCGCTCGGCACACTGCTGCCCGACGGGATGCTCTCCCGCGGCAGCACCGTCAGCATCCCGGGCGACCTGCCGCTCCTGCTCGCGCTCGGCGCTGCAGCCGGGGCCGGCCACACTGCCTGGGCAGCGGTCGGCATGCCCTACCTCGGGGCCCTCGCAGCACGCAGCGCCGGACTCGACCTGGAGTGCGGTCTGTGGGTGGACGCGCCGGGCGAGCGCTGGCCGGAGGCCGTCTCCACGCTCACCGACGGCGTCCCGCTGATCCTGCTGGGCCCCGTGGGACCGGTCGCCGAGCGCACCCACCGGCGCCTGACCGGCGGCCTGCGCCGCAGCGGCACCGTGCTGCTGGTCGCCGGGGACTGGCCCGGAGCCCAGGTGCGGCTGAGGGTCGAGACCGCGTCCTGGGAAGGAGTGGGGCGCGGACACGGCCTGCTGCGCCGGCGCCGGGTGCGGGTCACCGCGTCGGGCCGCGGCGCCGCTGCCGCAGCGCGCACCACCGACCTGTGGCTTCCGGGCCCGGACGGCTTGGTGCACCCCGTCGCGGCGCCCGCACCGTCCGCCGATGCGCCGCGGACGCGCCTGCGCGCGGTGGGGTGATCCCGGTGAGTAGATGCATGGTCGTATGGGCGATGGACTGGCCGCTGGTCGCCGCCGAGGTCCCCGCCGACGAACCGGTCGCCGTCACCGCTGCCGGACACGTCGTGGCGTGCACGGCCGCGGCCCGCGCAGCGGGCGTACGGCGCGGCATGCGCATCCGGCAGGCCGTCGGCAAGCTGCCTGAACTGCGCCTTCGTCCCCGGGATCCGGCGGGCGAGACCCGCGCGTTCGAGCCGCTGCTGCACCGTTTCGAGCGCGACGTCGTCGCCCGCCTGGAGCTGCTGCGGCCCGGCCTGGTCGCGCTGCCCGCCCGCGGCGCGGCCCGGTACTGGGGCGGAGAGGAGCCGCTCGCCGAGCGGCTGCGCGAGGCGGCGGCCACGCTCGGCATCGCCTGCCAGACCGGGGCGGCCGACACCGTCTTCGCGGCCGCGCTCGCCGCCCGCCGCGATCTGCTGGTGCCGCCCGGCGCCACACCCCGCTTCCTGGCCGACTACGGGCTCGGCGTCCTGGGACGCCCGGCCCTGGCCGACCTGCTGGTCCGGCTCGGCATCCGCACCCTCGGCGACTTCGCGGAGCTGCCCGCCGACGCTGTCGTGACCCGGTTCGGACCCGACGGCGCCGCAGCGCAACGGCTCGCCCGCGGCAGGGAGGATCACGGGCTGGATGCGCGCCCGGCCACCGACGGCCGCCGGGTCGAGCACCGCTTCGACCCGCCCGAGACCCGTCTGGAGGCTGCCTCGTTCGCGGGGAAGGCGCTCGCCGTACGGCTGCACCGCGCCTTGGAAGAGGCCG
>NZ_JBSFTY010000056.1:0-65006 GCF_053591515.1 Streptomyces sp. NPDC003011 | reverse complement strand
ACGGTCGTCGGCGGTGGCCGGGTCGGCCGACGTCCCTGGATTCAACCAGGTTCGCGGGCCGCGCCGCAGACGCCGGTCAGCGGGGGGTGCCGAAGCTCCGGCCCGCGGCAGGCGATCCCGCCGGCCGCCCCGCACATGCCCCAGCAGTCCGCCGGACCCCAGCCCGGGACGCCCCAGCCCGGCGGCCCCGAGTCCGCTCCCGGTGCCGCCCCCGTGACCAGCGGCTCCGGCGGCGGGCAGCCCTCCTGGGCGCAGCAGGTGCACCGGCTGGCCGGCGCCTCGGACGAGGACCAGCCGGTCGTGCCCTGGAAGCCGCCCGTCGACGACGTGTTCCAGGCGGCCGCCCGGCGGCAGTCGTCGGCCCGTCCCGCCGGCCTCGGCAAGCGGCTGGGCGCCCGGCTCGTGGACACGGTCGTCCTCGCCGGTGTCACCGCCGTGGCCGCCGTACCGCTCGGCCTCAAGGCGGTCGACCACGTCAACGAGAAGATCGACGCGGCCAGGCTGTCCGGGGAGACCGTCACGGTCTGGCTGCTCGACGGCACGACGACGGCGTATCTCGGCATCGTCCTCGCCGTCCTGCTGGTCTTCGGTGCCCTCTACGAGGCGCTGCCCACCGCCAAGTGGGGCCGCACCCTCGGCAAGAAGCTGTTCGGGCTCGACGTGCGCGACATCGAGGGGCACGAGCCCCCGTCCTTCGGCGCCGCGCTGCGCCGCTGGCTCGTGTACAGCGTGCCCGGGCTGCTCGCCGTCGGCGTCCTGGGCGTCCTGTGGTGCCTGTTCGACCGGCCGTGGCGCCAGTGCTGGCACGACAAGGCCGCCCACACGTTCGTGGCGGGCTGACCGGACACCGGACACCGCGCGGGCTCGACGGCTGCCGGGACCCGGATGGCGGGCTCGACGGCTGCCGGGACCCGGTTCGCGGGCTGGACGGCTGCCGGGGACCCGGTTCGTGGGCTCGACGGCTGCCGGGACCCGGATGGCGGGCTGGACGGCTGCCGGGGACCCGGTTCGTGGGCTCGACGGCTGCCGGGACCCGGTTCGCGGGCAGGGGAGCCGGTACCCGGTTCGTGGGCTCGACGGCTGCCGGGACCCGGTTCGTGGGCTCGACGGGGTCCGGGTATCCGGTTCGCGGGCTGGACGGCGGCCGGGCACCCCGGTTCGCGGGTTCGACGGCTGCCGGGACCCGGATGGCGGGCTGGACGGCTGCCGGGCACCCGGCTCGTGGGCTCGACGGTCGCCGGGCACCCGGTTCGCGGGCTCGACGGCCGCCAGGGACCCGGATGGCGGGCATGACGGCCGCCAGGCACCCGGTTCGCGGGCACCGCGGGATCCGGTACCCCGGACGGCCGCTCGCCGGATGCGGAGCCGGTGGGTTCGCGGTCGACTCGGGCCATGAGCACCGAACCGCCCCCCGGCTCCGGTCAGCCGCCGGAAGACGACCCGTTCAGGAAGCAGCCCCCGCCCGCCGACGGCGCGGGCTCGCCGTACGGCGCTCAGCCCCCGTACGGCAGCCAGCCCCCGCCCCCTCAGGGCGGGCCCTACGGCGGTGGCCCCCCGGGCGGTGATCCCTACGGCGGTGGCGGCCCGTACGGCGGCGGCCCGCACGCCGGAGACCCGCTGGCCGGCATGGCGCCGCCGGCCGACAGCGGCAGGCGCACGCTCGCCCGGATCATCGACATGATCCTGGTGGGTGTCGTGGTCGGGCTGCTCACCTGGGCCTTCGGCGTCAACGAGTACGAGATGAGCGGCGACGGGTTCGAGGTCGGCAAGTCGTTCGGGCAGTCGGTCATCGCCGCCGTGCTCTACATCGCCTACGACACGTACATGATCACCAAGTCGGGTCGGACGCTCGGCAAGAAGTGGCTGGGCATGCGGGTGGCCAACCTCGACAACGGCGCCACGCCGTCCGTGCAGAGCGCGCTGATCCGCTCGGCGGTGCTGTGGATCCCGTTCGCCTTCTGCTGTGCCTGTGTCTGGACCGCGATCTCGGGCGGCTGGAGCTTCTTCGACAAGCCCTACAAGCAGGGCCTGCACGACAAGGCGGCGAAGACGGTGGTGGTCAGCACCGGCTGACCGCCCGCACCGGGGTCAGGAGGCGGCGCGCTCGCGCACCGGCCGCTCGGACGGCACCGGGGCGACCGAGGCCGCCCGCACGGGCGCCTGCGCCGTCTCCGTGGCTTCGGCCCGCTGGGCGGCGGGCCGGTTCACCGCGACCACGCGGGACTTCGGGACCGGGACCGTCATCGCGACCAGCAGCCCGAGGGCGAGCGCCGCGACGGCGACGAACGCGATGCCCACGGCCGAACTCGCCTGGGACAGCAGCAGCATGGCGAGCGTCGAGAAGATCACGGTGCACGAACCGTAGACGAGCTGTGCGGCCGTCGGGCGAGGCGTGACAGTCGGACGAGGCATGGCAATCGTGTCCTCGGAAGTGGGGGTCCACAGGGGCGTCGGCCTGGCTTTCCGCCGCGTTCGGGGCGTTCCGCCAATCGACTCTAATCGCCTGCATGCCCGAGTGGAACGAACAGTAAGCGTGACCTGACCAACAGTGCCGGAGCACGGGGGGCGCACGGGTTCATGGCGTCCAGCAGGTGGACGGAACCGCGCGCCCGTTCGAGAACGCTCCCGCGCCACACCGGTGTTCGCAAAGCGGACACCGACTCCGCATAGTGCAATTGACCTGTCCAAGTCAAGGTCTGTCTTTTCCTGCCAACCTCTAGTCCAATGTCGTCACTTGACTACACGCGTTGAACGCGCGCGGACCCCCCAGGCACTGGACCCCCTTCCTTCCGCGCGCACGGACGCGGGGGAGGAACTCAAGTGACCAGCAGATCCTGGCAGTTCAGAACGGCGGCGACCGTCGTCGCACTGGCCGCGGCCACCGCCACCTTCTCGACCTTCGCGGTCGCCCAGGCGGATTCGCCCGGCGCGCCCATAGCCGCCGACGGGCACGACCCGCAGCCGGCGAAGAGCAGGGAGCACGACCTCGACGGGCCGCTGTCCAAGACACAGGAGGCACAGCGCGAGGAAGCACTCGACCAGGTCATATCCGGCACCGCCAAGGTCAGTGACCGCGACGGCTCCAAGGTCGTCAAGCTCAAGGGCGAGGACAAGTACGTCGAACTCGGCCGCGAGAAGACCGACAAGATCTTCACGATCCTGGTCGAGTTCGGCGACCAGATCGACAGCCGCTACGGCGGCACCCCCGGCCCGCTGCACAACCAGATAGCCCAGCCGGACCGGGCGGACGACAACAGCACGGCCTGGCAGGCGGACTACAACCGTCAGCACTTCCAGGACCTGTACTTCGGCACCGGCGAGAACACCGAGTCGCTGAAGAAGTACTACGAGAAGCAGTCCTCGGGCCGCTACTCGGTCGAGGGCGAGGTCACCGACTGGGTCAAGGTCCCCTACAACGAGGCCCGCTACGGCTCCAACGACGCGCCCACCGGCGCCTGGTACGCCGTGCAGGACGGCGTCAACGCGTGGGTCGCCGAGCGCGAGGCGGCCGGTGACAGCGCCGCCGAGATCAAGGCGGAGCTCGCCGAGTTCGACCAGTGGGACCGCTACGACTTCGACGGCGACGGCGACTTCAACGAGGCCGACGGCTACATCGACCACTTCCAGATCGTGCACGCCGGCGAGGACGAGTCCGCGGGCGGCGGCGCGCAGGGCGCCGACGCGATCTGGGCCCACCGCTGGTACGCCTTCGGCACCGACGCCGGCTCCACCGGCCCCGACACCAACAGGCTCGGCGGCACCGAGGTCGGCGACACCGGCATCTGGATCGGCGACTACACCATCCAGCCGGAGAACGGCGGCCTGGGCGTCTTCGCCCACGAGTACGGCCACGACCTCGGCCTGCCCGACGAGTACGACACCTCGGGCGGCGGCGAGAACTCCACCGGCTTCTGGACCCTGATGTCGTCCGGCTCCTGGCTCGGCACCGGCAAGGACTCCATCGGCGACCTGCCCGGCGACATGAACTCCTGGGACAAGCTCCAGCTCGGCTGGCTCGACTACGACGTCGCCAAGGCCGGCGTGAAGTCGAACCACACCCTGGGCGTGGCGGAGTACAACACCGACAACCCACAGGCGCTCATCGTCCAGCTGCCGGACAAGACGGTCACCACCGAGGTGGTCGCCCCCGCGCAGGGCGCGACCCAGTGGTGGAGCGGCAGCGGGGACAACCTGCGCAACTCCCTGGCCCGCTCGGTCGACCTGACCGGCAAGTCCACCGCGAGCCTCACCCTCGACGGCTGGTGGGACATCGAGGCGGACTACGACTACCTCTACACCGAGGTCTCCACCGACGGCGGCGCCAACTGGACGCCGGTCGACGGCAGGCTGGCCGACGGCTCCGCGATCCCGCGTGACGGCAGCGGCAAGCCCGCCCTCACCGGCACGGTGGAGGCGTACCAGAAGCTGACGTACCCGCTGGACGCCTACGCGGGCCAGAAGATCGGCCTGCGCTTCCGGTACGCCACCGACGGCGGCGTGGCCCAGCAGGGCTTCGCGGCCGACCAGATCACCGTGACCGCCGACGGCGCCGCCCTGTTCTCCGACAACGCCGAGTCCGCGGACGCCGCCTGGACGGCGAGCGGCTTCACCCGCATCGGCGCGTCCATCACGGACGACTACCCGCAGTACTACATCGCCGAGAACCGCCAGTACGTGTCGTACGACAAGACCCTCAAGGTGGGCCCGTACAACTACGGCTTCTCGACGACCCGTCCGGACTGGGTGGAGCACTACCCGTACCAGAACGGCCTGTTGATCTGGAAGTGGGACACCTCCCAGGCCGACGACAACACCAGCCAGCACCCCGGTGAGGGCCTGATCCTGCCGGTCGACTCCCACCCGGCGCCGCTGAAGTGGGCCAACGGCACGCTGATGCGCAACCGCATCCAGGCCTTCGACTCGACCTTCACCCGGCAGCAGACGGACGCCATCACGCTGCACAACGCGGGCGTCCCGACCAAGATCAAGTCGCGGGCCGGGGTCCCGGTCTTCGACGACGGCACGTCGGCCTACTACGACGCCTCGAACCCGCTCGCGGGCGTCAAGGTCACTGACACCAACACCCGGATCAAGATCACCAAGGAGCCGCTGGACGGCTCGACGATCTCGGTCCAGGTTGGACCGTCCGCCAAGTAGACAGCGTTTTAGCAGGTCAGAAGCGTATCGGCGGTGACCCCCTGGCGGGTTGCCGCCGATCGTGTTTAGGTGCGTCCTGTGGCTCCCTTATTGACACCGACGCACACGGGGGTGTGACCGCATGGCCGCAGGAGGTTTCTGCAAGCTGCCGACCGGCAGCGTGGTGGTGGCACTGAACCTGCCCAGCCCCGCCGCCGACGGCACGGGCCGGGTCCGCTTCCTCGTCCACGCCCGAAACCGTGCGCGCGCCCTGACCAGGCTGCGCAACCTGGGCATGCGCGCGGTCTACCTGCGGGGCAACGCGGCCCCGCCGACCCCGGACGAGATCACCGCCGTCCTGCACCATCCGGACGGCCTGATATGGCGCACGGCGCCTGACAACGGTGTCGGCGGCCCCGAGCTCGTCCAGGAGCTGTGGCACCCGGTCAGGACGCTGCTGAGGCGCCCGACGGCACCGGTGCAGGCGCTGGCCCCGGCCGGGGCCAGCGGGGCGCGCGGGACGTCCTAGGCGACCACGGGCTTCCCGGACAGCTCCACGCCGGCTTCCCGCATCTCCTCCAGCGCCCGCTCGGTGGTGGCCCCGGCCACCCCGGCGGTCAGGTCCAGCAGGACCTGGGTGCGGAAGCCCTCCCGGGCCGCGTCCAGCGCGGTGGCCCGGACGCAGTGGTCGGTGGCGATGCCGACCACGTCCACCTCCTCGACCTCCCGGGCGCGCAGCCAGTCGGCCAGCGTCACGCCGTTCTCGTCGGCGCCCTCGAAGCCGCTGTAGGCCGCCGCGTACGCCCCCTTGTCGAAGACGGCGTCGATCGCGCCGGAGGCGACCGCGGGGGCGAAGTTCGGGTGGAAGCCGACCCCCTCGGTGCCCGCGACGCAGTGCGCCGGCCAGGAGTGGACGTAGTCGGGGTTGTCGGCGAAGTGCCCGCCGGGGGCGACGTGGTGGTCGCGGGTGGCCACCACGTGCTGGTAGCCGGAGCCGGCCGCCTGACCGATCAGCTCGGTGACGGCGGCGGCCACGTCGGCACCCCCGGCCACCGCGAGGCTGCCCCCCTCGCAGAAATCGTTCTGCACGTCTACGACGATCAAGGCGCGGCGCATGGTCGGTGTCCTTCGACTATGGGGTCGGGGAGAGAAGGGGTGCGAGCCCGGCCGGTGAACTTCCGAGCCTACGGACTCCGGGTGCGGGGCGGGAGGGGGCACGGCCTGGCGTGGACGGGTGCACCCGCTTTAGCTACCCGAGGGCCCGTGCGCGTACTCCGTCGGAATGACGGGTTCTCCGCGTGACAGCTGGGTCGCCGACAGGGGCAGGCCGGCGCGGGCGGCGGCGTGCCGGTCGCGGACGACGTCCAGCGGCTCCCGGGCCACCACCTCGCCGCCCTTGACGAGCTCCACCAGCAGCTGCCGGCCGGCCAGTTCATCCGGCACGGGCCCGGTGCCGACGACCTCGGCCTCCGCGATCCCGTGCTCGTCCAGGCGCCGCGCGGCCCACTTGCGGCCGCCGACGGAGGTCTTGCCGCCGGACGACTTCTTCGCCACCGGCACCAGCGGGGCCGTCGGGTCGGCGGACTCGGCGCGGGCCACCAGCTTGTAGACCATGGAGGCCGTCGGGTGCCCGGAGCCGGTCACCAGCTGGGTGCCGACGCCGTACGCGTCCACGGGCGCCGCGGCCATCGAGGCGATGGCGTACTCGTCCAGGTCCGAGGTCACGATGATCTTCGTCTCGGTGGCCCCCAGCTCGTCCAGCTGCTGCCGTACCCGGTGCGCGACCAGCAGCAGGTCCCCGGAGTCGATCCGCACGGCGCCCAGCTCAGGCCCGGCGACCTCGACGGCCAGCCGGACGGCCTCGGTCACGTCGTAGGTGTCCACGAGCAGCGTGGTGCCCCGGCCCAGCGAGTCGACCTGGGCCCGGAAGGCGTCCCGCTCGTGGTCGTGCAGGAGGGTGAAGGCGTGGGCGGAGGTGCCCACCGTGGGGATGCCGTAGCGGAAGCCCGCCGCCAGGTCGGAGGTGGTGGTGAAGCCGCCGACGTACGCGGCGCGTGAGGCGGCGACCGCGGCCAGCTCGTGGGTGCGGCGGGCGCCCATCTCGATCAGGGGCCGCCCGCCGGCTGCGGCGGCCATGCGGGAGGCGGCCGCGGCGATCGCCGAGTCGTGGTTGAGGATGGACAGGATCACGGTCTCCAGCAGCACGCACTCGGCGAAGGAGCCCTCGACCCGCAGGACCGGCGAGCCCGGGAAGTACACCTCGCCCTCCGGGTAGCCCCAGATGTCACCCGAGAAGCGGTAGGAGGCGAGCCAGTCCAGGGTCTGCTCGTCGACGATGGAGCGCTCGCGCAGGAAGCCGAGGACGTCCTCGTCGAACCGGAAGTTCTCCACCGCGTCCAGGACGCGTCCGGTGCCCGCCACCACGCCGTAGCGTCGCCCGTCCGGCAGCCGGCGCGTGAAGACCTCGAACACGCTGCGCCGTTCGGCGGTACCGCCCTTGAGGGCGGCCTGCACCATCGTGAACTCGTACTGGTCCGTGAAGAGCGCGGTCGAGGGAACGCCCACCCGTCGCCCGCCACCGCCCTTGCGAGGAAGCGCTCCGCGCTCTTCTTCTTCTGGCAGCCCAAGGTCCGCTGTGTTCATGGCAACGCATGCTACCCCCATTTCGTCAGTGTGACGATTTGCAGGGAGCGTGGCAGCATGGGCCATGTGACGTCACCCGCTCCCCTTGAGACCGAACGCACCGAATCGGCGGAGGAAGTCTTCGCCGTCCCCGAGCCGGACGTCCCCTGGGTCACGATCGTCCACAACGACCCGGTCAACCTCATGAGCTATGTGGCGTACGTCTTCCAGACGTACTTCGGCTACTCCAAGGACAAGGCCACCAAGCTCATGCTCGACGTCCACCACAAGGGCCGGGCGGTCGTCTCCAGCGGCAGTCGCGAGGAGATGGAGCGCGACGTGCAGGCCATGCACGGCTACGGCCTGTGGGCCACGCTCCAGCAGGACCGCAAGTAGCCCCGCGTCCGCCCGGCAGCCCAGCGCCCGCCCAGCAGCGAAAAGAATCCATGCCAGGACACTTCGAACCGCTCCCCGGCGGCGGCGCGGCCGTCGCCCTCGACGACGTCGAGATCTCCATCATCCGGTCGCTGGCCGTTCAGCTCCTGGAGCTCATCGGCCCCGGCCCCGCCGAGGAGCCCACCGACGACCCGCTCGCCGAGCTGTTCGCCGACGGCCCCAGCGAGCCCCCGTCCGACCCCGTCCTGCGGCGGCTCTTCCCCGACGCCTACGGCGACCCGGAGGGCACCCCGGGGTCCAAGCAGGCCGAGGAGCAGCGGGCCCACTCCGCCGAGTTCCGCCGCTACACCGAGAACGACCTGCGGGCCGGCAAGCGGGACAACGCCCTCGCGGTGATCCGCTCGCTGGACGCGCTCGGCCCGGCCGGTGACACCGGAGCGGTCCTCAAGCTGTCGCCGGGCGCCTCCCAGCAGTGGCTGCGCACCCTCAACGACCTGCGCCTCGCGATCGGTTCCCGGCTGGAGATCACCGACGAGGACGACAGCGATCTGCTCTACCACCTCCCGGACGAGGACCCGCGCAAACCGATGGTGATGGCGTACCTGTGGCTGGGCGGGCTCCAGGAGACCCTCGTCAGCACCCTTATGCCCTGACTTGTGCAGATGGTGTGTTCGCTCAACGGACACTCAAATCCGGATAACGATCACATCACCGCAGCGGACACCTATGCCCCTCACGGGTGGCCTTTGTCCGCCTTTTCTTGTGTGCTGCGCCACACGCGTCACAGGTGATCAATGTGGCGGCCGTGATAAATCTGCACGACCGCCCGGCGAACACCACCCATGGTTCGCTCGGGTGCGCCACCAGGCCGACGACCGTCGGCAGGCAGAAAACTCCAGTATCCGGGGGGATCGAGACCCGATCCGAGGCCGACGAGAGGCCCGGGTCGGCATGGAGAAAGGCGCACCACACATGACCTCAGCGCAGGTCGACACGGAACAGGCCCCGAAGGAGTCGGAAGAGGGGTACGAGCGCGGGCTCGGCAGCCGCCAGGTCCAGATGATCGCGATCGGCGGCGCCATCGGCGTCGGCCTCTTCCTGGGCGCCGGGGCGAACATCGCCAAGGCCGGTCCCAGCCTCATCCTCATGTACGCCCTGGCGGGCGTGATCATCTTCTTCATCATGCGGGCGCTCGGCGAGCTCCTGCTCTACCGCCCGGTCTCGGGCTCCTTCGCCGAGTACTCCCGCGAGTTCCTCGGCCCGTTCTTCGGCTACTTCACCGGCTGGACGTACTGGCTGATGTGGGTGGTCACCGGCATGGCCGAACTGACCGCCGCCGCGATCTACGTCAACTACTGGTTCCCGGCCATTCCGCAGTGGGTGACGGCGCTGGTCTTCCTGGTGATCCTGTTCGGGGTCAACCTGATCTCCGTCAAGCTCTTCGGCGAGCTGGAGTTCTGGTTCTCGATGGTCAAGGTCACCGCCCTGATCGGCATGATCGTGATCGGCCTCGGCGTCCTCACCTTCGGCTTCAGCTCCGCCGGTGACACCGCCGCCGTCTCCAACCTCTGGGCCTTCGACGGCTTCTTCCCCAAGGGCGTCGGCTCGTCCCTGATGACCCTCCAGGGCGTCATGTTCGCCTACCTCGCCGTCGAACTGGTCGGCGTCACGGCCGGCGAGTCCGAGGACCCCGAGAAGACCCTCCCCAAGGCGATCAACACCCTGCCCTGGCGCATCGCGCTGTTCTACGTCGGCGCCCTCACCGTCATCCTGTGCGTGGTGAAGTGGACCGAGTTCGCGCCGGGCGTGAGCCCGTTCGTCGAGGCATTCGCGAAGATCGGCATCCCGGCGGGCGCCGCCATCGTCAACTTCGTCGTCCTGACCGCCGCCCTGTCCTCCTGCAACTCCGGCATGTACTCCACGGGCCGGATGCTGCGCAACCTGGCCCACAGCGGTGAGGCCCCCGCGGTCTTCAAGAAGCTGTCCTCGACCAAGGCCCCCGCCGTCGGCGTCACCGTCTCGGTGCTCTTCATGGGCATCGGCGTGGTCCTGAACTACGTCGTCCCCGAGAAGGCCTTCGGCTACGTCACCTCGGTGGCCACCGCGGCCGGCATCTGGACCTGGCTGATGATCCTGATCAGCCACGTTCGGTACCGCCGCGCGGTCGAGGCGGGCCGCCTGCCCGCCTCCTCCTTCCCGGCGCCGGGCGGCTCGAAGTGCAGCTACGTCGCCATCGCCTTCCTGCTCTTCGTCACCGGCCTGATCGCGTACGACGCCGACGCCCGCGTCTGCCTGTACGTGATGGCGGTCTGGTTCGCCGCCCTCGGGACCGGATGGCTGATCCTGAAGAGCCGCGGCCCTCGGCTCACCGACCGGGGCGGCGAGCCGGAGCTCCAGAAGACCGGCTGACCTCCGCGCCCAGGATGCGGGCCGGCCCGTACCGTCCTCGGTACGGGCCGGCCCCTTTGCTTATCCTGACCGCATGCTCACCATCACCCAGGCCCTGTTCGACCAGATCGTCGCCCACGCGCGCGCGGACCACCCCGACGAGGCGTGCGGCGTGGTCGCGGGCCCGGCGGGCTCGGGCCGCCCCGAGCGCTTCATCCCGATGCTGAACGCGGCCCGCTCGCCCACGTTCTACGAGTTCGACTCCGGCGACCTGCTCAAGCTCTACCGGGAGATGGACGACCGCGACGAGGAGCCGGTGATCATCTACCACTCCCACACCGCGACCGAGGCCTACCCCTCCCGCACCGACATCTCCTACGCCAACGAGCCCGGCGCCCACTACGTCCTCGTCTCCACCGCCGACAGCGACGAGGCCGGCCCGTTCCAGTTCCGCTCCTTCCGGATCGTCGAGGGCGAGGTGACGGAGGAGGAGATCAAGGTCGTGGAGGCATACTGATCGTCGTACGCCCCCGGACAACCGGCCGTATCGGAGATGGTGTTGACGCAGTGGACGCACGGACGTCGCCCCACGCTGGAGGATGTCGCCCGCCGGTCGGGAGTCTCGAGGTCCACCGTGTCGCGGGTGATCAACGCCGAGCCCAAGGTGCGCGCCGAGGTCGTCGAACGCGTCCGGGAAGTCATCGCCGAACTCGGCTACGTCCCCAACCAGGCGGCCCGGCAACTGGTCACCCACCGCACCGGCGCCGTCGCGGTCGTGGCGGCCCAGCCGGAGAACCGGCTCTTCCTCGACCCGTTCTTCGACCGCCTGCTGCGCGGCATCCGCCGGGAACTCGCCCGGTACGGCGCGCAGGCCGTCCTGCTGTTCCTGGACGAGCCGGACGACTACCCGCGCGTGGCCGACTATCTCGGCGGCGGCCATGTCGACGGGGCCCTGCTGTTCTCCCTGCGCCCCGGCGACCGGCTGCCCGAGATGATCGACCGCCTCGGCCTGCCCGCCGTCTTCGGCGGCCGTCCGCTGCTGCGCGAGGGCGACACCGTGCACGGCCAGGCCTTCGTCGACGGCGACAACCGCGGCGGAGCCCGGCAGGCCGTCCGGCACCTGATCGCCCTCGGCCGTACCCGCATAGCGACCGTCACCGGGCCCTACGACCAGGAGAACTCCGCCGCCGACCGGCTCGCCGGCTACCGGGACGCCCTCGCGGACGACGCGTCCCCCCTGATCGAGAGGGCCGACTACACCCAGCGGGGCGGCGCCGACGCCATGGCCGCCCTGCTCGACCGGTGTCCCGGCCTGGACGCCGTCTTCGTCGCCTCGGACCTCATGGCGTCCGGAGCCCTGCGGACGCTGCGGGAGCGCGGGCGCCGGGTGCCCGAGGACGTGGCCGTGGTCGGCTTCGACGACCTGGCGGAGATCACCGAAGCGACCGACCCGCCGCTGACCACCGTCCACCAGGACGTCGAGGAGATGGGCCGCCTGATGGCCCGGCTGCTGTTCGACCGCGCCCGGCGGCCCGGCACCCCGGCCGCGGCCTCCGCGGTCGTCCCCACCCGTCTGGTGCTCAGAAAGTCCGCCTGAGCTCGACGGTCTCACCTTCTGAACGGAATCCGTCCGCCATGTGGGATCACATACAGGGATCCGGACCGGGAATCGATACGATGAGCCCATGGTTTGTGACGACGTGAGCGAGAAGACGCCGGGCATGCTGCTCGTGGCGCGGCTGCACGTCGACCTGTGCAGGCTCGCCAGCGCCATCTGTTGACGCCGCTCCCCACCGCCGCACGGCCGTGAGCCGATGGGGGGCACCTCCCGCGTGAGCGCAGCCGAGCGTGGGGGATCCTGACCCGCACCACCCCAGCTGTACTGCGCCGCCGCGCGTCCACCGACCTGACCACTTCCGACAGGAGCCCTGAGCCATGGCCATCGAGGTCCGCATCCCGACCATCCTCCGCCCGTACACCGACGGCCAGAAGGCGGTGGAAGGCAACGGGGACACCCTCGCCGAGCTCTTCGCCGACCTCGAGAACCGGCATGCGGGCATCCAGGCCCGCATCGTGGACGGTGACCAGCTGCGCCGCTTCGTCAACGTCTACCTCAACGACGAGGACGTCCGCTTCCTGGACGGCATCAACACCAAGGTCACCGACGGCGACAACGTGACGATCCTGCCGGCCGTGGCCGGCGGCATGGTCTGAGGCCGCTGACCACCGATGCGTTACGACTCCCCGCTGGCCGCGGTGGGCAACACCCCGCTGGTGCGCCTGCCGCGGCTCTCGCCGTCCTCCGACGTCCGCATCTGGGCCAAGCTGGAGGACCGCAACCCCACCGGCTCGGTCAAGGACCGCCCCGCCCTGCACATGATCGAACAGGCGGAGAAGGACGGCCGGCTGACCCCGGGCTGCACCATCCTGGAGCCCACCTCCGGCAACACCGGCATCTCCCTCGCCATGGCGGCCAAGCTCAAGGGCTACCGCATGGTGTGCGTGATGCCCGAGAACACCTCGCAGGAACGCCGTGACCTGCTCGCCATGTGGGGCGCCGAGATCATCCCGTCGCCCGCCGCGGGCGGCTCCAACACCGCCGTACGGGTCGCCAAGGAACTGTCCGCCGAGCACCCCGACTGGGTGATGCTCTACCAGTACGGCAACCCGGACAACGCCGGCGCCCACTACGCCGGCACCGGACCGGAGATCCTCGCCGACCTCCCCTCCGTCACCCACTTCGTCGCCGGACTCGGCACCACCGGCACCCTGATGGGCGTCGGCCGCTACCTGCGCGAGCACAAGCCGGACGTGAAGATCGTCGCCGCCGAGCCGCGCTACGACGACCTGGTGTACGGCCTGCGCAACCTCGACGAGGGCTTCGTCCCGGAGCTGTACGACGCCTCCGTCCTCACCACCCGCTTCTCGGTCGGCTCCGCCGACGCGGTCACCCGCACCCGGGAACTCCTCCAGCAGGAGGGCATCTTCGCGGGCGTCTCCACCGGCGCCGCCCTGCACGCCGCGATCGGCGTCGGCAACAGGGCGCTGAAGGCGGGCGAGAGCGCGGACATCGTCTTCGTCGTCGCCGACGGCGGCTGGAAGTACCTCTCGACCGGCGTCTACACGGCGGCCACGACGGAAGAGGCCATCGAGACGCTCCAGGGCCAGCTCTGGGCGTAGCCCACGCCCTAGTTCGCCAGGTGGCGGACCTGGTCCCACAGGACCGGGTCCACCACCCCGGCCCGGCGCCGGAACTCCCGCACCGGCACCTGACGCAGCTCGTCCGTCTCCAGGAAACTCGCGCGGCCCTGCGCGTCGCCCACCGTCCCCGGCGGCAGCGGGATCACCCCGGCCCGCTCCTCGTGGTACTTGCTGGTGATCTTCACGACGGTCGCCCGGCGCCCGCGCACCGCCAGCACCAGACACGGCCGGTCCTGTGAGTCCGACCCGTCCTCGTACGGCACGTTCGCCCACCAGATCTCCGCCGGACGGGGCCGCACGCCGACGTCCCCCGGACGTCCCGGCGGCCGGCTTCTGCGGCCCGCGGGCCGATGCCCCCGCCCCCAGCCGTCGACGAGCACGGCGACCAGCGCGAGCAGTACCACCGCGACGAGCGCGAGCCACCAGGACGTGTCCATACGCACGACGTTACCGGCGCGCGATGACCGCCGCGCGCCCTCTCACTGGTCCCATGCGCCCCGGGTCCAGCCGAACCGGTGACACCACAGGTGAGTTCGCCCACAACAGCCCTTGGCGGAGGAGCGACCATGGGTTTCGCGCCTTACGCTCGACGGACCGCACGACCCCCCGACGCCCTGTTCCCGATCTTCCGGATTTCCGCCAGCGGAGGTTTCTGCTCTATGAAGCTCACCGTCGTCGGCTGCTCGGGGTCGTTCCCGTCCGCGGAATCGGCCTGTTCGAGCTACCTCCTAGAGGCCGACGGCTACCGGCTGCTCCTCGACATGGGCAACGGTGCCCTGGGCGAGTTGCAGCGCCACTGCGGTCTCTACGACCTCGACGCGATCTTCCTCAGCCACCTGCACGCCGACCACTGCATCGACATGTGCGCGTACTTCGTCGCGCGCTACTACCGTCACGACGGCGGCCGCTGCGACCCGATCCCCGTCTACGGACCCGAGGGCACGGAACACCGCCTCACCACGGCCTACGCGGACACCCCCACCGCCTCCTCCATGAGCGAGGTCTTCGACTTCCACACGGTCAAGCCGTCCACCTTCGACCTCGGCCCGTTCACGGTCCACACCGAACGGGTGGCCCACCCCGTCGAGGCCTACGGCATCCGCGTCGAGCACGGCGGGAAGGCCGTGACGTACTCCGGCGACACGGGCGTCACCCCCGCCCTGGACGAACTCGCCCGCGACGCCGACCTGTTCCTGTGCGAGGCAGCCTTCACGCACGGCAAGGAGAGCATCCCCGACCTGCACCTCAACGGCCGCGAGGCGGGTGAGACGGCGGCCCGGGCAGGTGCCCGCCGCCTGGTCCTCACCCACATCCCCCCGTGGACCGACCCCCAGGTCAACCTCACCGACGCGCGTGCGGTGTTCGACGGCCCGGTGGAACTGGCGGTGCCGAGGATGTCGTACGAGATCTAGCTCCCCGTACGTGCGCGAAGGCCCCGGAACCTGGTCGGTCCCGGGGCCTTCGTCCTGGCGTACGGCGAGGCTCACGCCTTGGTGAGGTCCTCGACCTCCTCCTCGGGCTCACGGCCCGGGGTGGGAAGGTTGAACCTGACGATGGCGAAGCGGAAGACGAAGTAGTAGACGGCCGCGAAGACCAGGCCGATCGGGATGATCAGCCAGGGTTTGGTGGCGAGGTTCCAGTTCAGCGCGTAGTCGATGAAGCCGGCCGAGAAGTTGAAGCCCGCGTGCACTCCCAGCCCCCAGGTGACGGCCATGGACACGGCCGTCAGCACCGCGTGGATCACGTAGAGCAGCGGGGCGATGAACATGAACGAGAACTCGATCGGCTCGGTCACGCCGGTCACGAAGGACGTCAGCGCCAGCGAGACCATCATGCCCATCACGGCCTTGCGCCGCTCGGGTCGGGCCGTGTGGGCCATGGCGAGGGCGGCGGCAGGCAGACCGAACATCATGATCGGGAAGAAGCCGGTCATGAACATCCCGGCGCTCGGGTCACCGGCGAGGAAGCGGCTGTAGTCGCCGTGGACGACCTGGCCGGCGGCGTCGGTGAAGTCACCGAGCTGGAACCAGGCCACCGTGTTGACGAACTGGTGCATGCCGATGGGGATCAGCGCACGGTTGATCAGACCGAAGAGGGCGGCACCGAAGGAGCCCAGCCCGGTCATCCACTCGCCGAAGTTCCCGATGCCCTCGCCGATGGGCTCCCAGATGAGCCCGAAGAAGACACCGACGACGATGCCGACGAAGGCCATGATGATCGGAACGAGCCGGCGCCCGTTGAAGAAGCCGAGCCAGTCGACCAACTTCGTACGGTGGAACCTCTGCCAGGTCACCGCGGCGAGCAGACCCATGACGATGCCGCCGAGGACCCCGGGGTTGTTGTAGGTCGCGGCTATGTCCGCACCCTTGGTGACCTTGGCCTCGGTCACCGGGAAGGACTCGAGGACCTTGCTGTAGACCAGGAAGCCCACCAGCGCGGCGAGCGCGGTCGAGCCGTCGGCCTTCTTGGCGAAACCGATGGCGACGCCGATGCAGAAGAGCATCGGGAGGTTGCCGGTGATCGCGCCGCCGGCGTTGTTGAAGACCGAGGCGACCTTGTCCCAGCCGAGGCCGTCGGCCCCGAAGACGTCCGGCTGGCCGAGCCGGACTATCAGCCCCGCCGCCGGCAGCACGGCGATCGGGAGCTGCAGGCTGCGGCCGACCTTCTGCAGGCCCTGGAACAGACCGGATCCCCGCTTCTTGGCGGGGGTCGCCGTTGCGGTGGCGGAGCTCATACTTCCTCCATCGGGTGGTGGTCTACACCACTCAGTGGTGTAGACCATGTTGTAGCACGATGAAGGAGAGATAAGGAACCCGCGAAAACCGTGACGACGGAGCTACGGCGAGCTACCCCTTGGTGACGTCCTCGACCTCCTCCTCCGGCTCCCGCCCCGGAGTCTTCAGATCGAACCGCGTGATCGCGAACCGGAAGATCACGTAGTAGACGGCAGCGAAACACAGGCCGATCGGGATGATCGCCCACGGCCGCGTCGCGAGGTTCCAGTTGATCACGTAGTCGATCAGGCCCGCCGAGAAGCTGAAACCGTCACGCACCCCGAACGCCCACGTCACCGCCATCGACACACCCGTCAGCAGCGCGTGCACCACGTACAACAGCGGCGCGATGAACAAGAACGAGTACTCGATCGGTTCCGTGATCCCCGTGACGAACGACGTCAGCGCCACCGACAGCATCAGACCGCCCACCTCCTTGCGGCGATGCGGCTTCGCACAGTGCGTGATCGCCAGCGCCGCGGCCGGCAGCGCGAACATCATGATCGGGAAGAAGCCCGACGTGAACTGACCCGCGTCCGGGTCGCCCGCCAGGAACATGTTGATGTCCCCGTGCACCACTGTGCCGTCCGGCTTCGTGTACGTCCCGAACTGGAACCAGATGGGCACGTTCAGGAACTGGTGCAGCCCGATCACCAGCAGCGCCCGGTTCGCCACACCGAAGATGCCCGCACCCCACGCGTCCAGGCCGTCCAGCCAGTCGCTGAAACTCTCCAGCGCGTCACCGATCGGCGGCCACACCCACAGACACAGCGCCGCGAACGCGATCGCGACGAACGCCATGATGATCGGCACCAGCCGGCGGCCGTTGAAGAAACCGAGCCAGTCCACCAGCCTCGTGCGGTGGAAGCGCTGCCAGAAGTAGGCCGACAGCAGACCCATGACGATCCCGCCGAACACGCCCGGATTCTGGAAGGTGAACGCCGTCACCGCGCCGTCGGCCGTCGCCTGGCAGCCGATGCCGGGAACGGCCTTCGCCCCGTCAGGACAATCCTCCGGGAACTGGCGCAGCACGGAGAAATAGACGAGGAAACCCGTCACCGCCGCGAGCGCCGTCGAACCGTCCGCCTTCTTCGCCATGCCGATCGCCACACCGACACAGAAGAGGAGAGGCAGCCCCAGCGTGCCGTCCAGCAGCGCGCCACCCGCGCCCGCCATCACCTTGGAGACGTTCGTCCAGCCCAGCCCGTCGTCACCGAACACATCAGGCTGGCCCAGCCGGTTGAGAATGCCCGCCGCCGGCAGCACGGCGATCGGGAGCTGCAGACTGCGGCCCATCTTCTGCAGACCCTGGAACAGGCGGTTCAAGCGGGCGCGCCCGGGGCTGACCGTGGTGTCGGCACTCTCGGCACTCATGGTTTGGCGACCGCCTGTCAGGTGGTGTAGACCAGCTACGGACGATTTCGGTGCTGTGACGTCATCTTTCGGTACGTGCGCCACGATCGCTCGCGAAGATGGGCCAACTGTGGGTTACTGCCAAAAAGCGGTTCGGATCAGGGAGAAGGAACATGGCCACCAAGGCTGAGAAGATCGTCGCCGGGCTCGGCGGCATCGACAACATCGAAGAGGTCGAGGGCTGCATCACCCGCCTGCGCACCGAGGTCGTCGACGCCGGCAAGGTCGACGAGGCCGCCCTGAAGGCCGCCGGCGCCCACGGAGTCGTGAAGATGGGCACCGCCATCCAGGTCGTCATCGGCACCGACGCCGACCCGATCGCCGCGGAGATCGAAGACCTCATGTGAACCACCCCAGCCACCGTCCCTGACGGCGCGCGCTCGCTCGAACGGGCCCTTTCCCACCGGGGGAGGGGCCCCTTCCGTATGTACGGATAGGCTCAGCGCCATGTCTCGAATCGACGGCCGCACCCCCGAACAACTCCGCCCGGTCACCATCGAACGCGGCTGGAGCAAGCACGCCGAGGGCTCCGTCCTCGTCTCCTTCGGCGACACCAAGGTCTTCTGCACCGCCTCCGTCACCGAAGGCGTCCCGCGCTGGCGCAAGGGCAGCGGCGAAGGCTGGGTCACCGCCGAGTACTCGATGCTGCCCCGCGCCACCAACACCCGCGGCGACCGCGAGTCCGTCCGCGGCAAGATCGGCGGCCGCACCCACGAGATCAGCCGCCTCATCGGCCGCTCCCTGCGCGCGGTCATCGACTACAAGGCCCTCGGCGAGAACACCATCGTCCTCGACTGCGACGTCCTCCAGGCCGACGGCGGCACCCGCACCGCGGCCATCACCGGCGCGTACGTGGCCCTCGCCGACGCCGTCTCCTGGGCCCAGGGCAAGAAACTCATCAAGGCCGGCCGCCGGCCCCTGACCGGCACGGTCAGCGCGGTGTCGGTCGGCATCGTCGGCGGAGTCCCGCTGCTGGACCTCCGCTACGAGGAGGACGTACGCGCCGAGACCGACATGAACGTCGTCTGCACCGGCGACGGCCGCTTCGTCGAGGTCCAGGGCACCGCCGAGGCCGAACCCTTCGCCCGCGAGGAGCTCAACTCCCTGCTGGACCTCGCGGTCGCCGGCTGCACCGACCTGGCCGCCCTGCAGCGCACGGCACTTGATACGGTCCTCGAAAAGTAAAGAGCGCACCAAGAAGGACGGAAGCCGCGGGCAACCGCGCCGACCGCCCCTGCGTCACTAGGGGTACGGGCGCACGGCACACCACCGTGCGCCCGGCCAGCACGGGGGGCCCACCGGGGGCCGATCCCCAACGGGAGGGAACAGATCCATGGCCGCGAGCCGACGCCGCCGAAGTCGCCGTACCGCCATCGCCGCCGCCGTCGCGGCGGTCGGGCTGACGGTCGGCCTCACCACCGGCTGCGATGCCGTCAACAAGGCACTGGACTGCGTCCAGACCGCCGACGCCATCGCCGACAGCGTCACGGATCTCCAGCAGGCCGTGGAGAGCGCGTCGAACGACCCGACACAGCTTCAGGAGTCCCTCGACTCCATCGACCAGAACCTCGACGAGATCGGCGACAAGACCGACAACGCCGACGTCAACAAGGCCGTCGACGACCTCGCCGCGGCCGTCACCAACGTCCGCACGGCGGTCGAGCAGGGCGACGAGACGCCCGACCTCAGCCCGGTCACGGACGCGGCGGGCGAACTGACGAAGGTCTGCACCCCGTAGAGCGGCGATGGGCGGGGCCGGAATACTGGACCCCATGACCCGCCTGATCCTCGCCACCCGCAACGCCGGAAAGATCACCGAACTCAGGGCGATCCTCGCCGACGCAGGTCTCCCGCACGACCTCGTCGGCGCGGACGCCTACCCCGACATCCCCGACGTCAAGGAGACGGGCGTCACGTTCGCCGAGAACGCCCTGCTCAAGGCCCACGCCCTCGCCCAGGCCACCGGCCTGCCCGCCGTCGCCGACGACTCCGGCCTGTGTGTCGACGTCCTCAACGGCGCCCCCGGCATCTTCTCCGCCCGCTGGGCCGGCCGCCACGGCGACGACCAGGCCAACCTGGACCTCCTGCTGGCCCAGCTGTCCGACATCGCCGACGAACACCGCGGCGCCCACTTCGCGTGCGCGGCGGCCCTCGCATTGCCGGACGGCACGGAACGGGTGGTCGAGGGCCGGCTCCGGGGAGTGCTGCGGCACACGCCCGCCGGCACGAACGGCTTCGGCTACGACCCGATCCTCCAGCCGGAGGGGGACACGCGGACGTGCGCCGAACTGAGCGCGGAGGAGAAGAACGCGATCAGCCATCGGGGGCAGGCGTTCCGGGGGTTGGTGGCGGTGGTGCGGGAGTTGGTGGGCTGAGACGTGGAGGTCGGCCCCGTACCTTTCAATCGAAGGTACGGGGCCTAGTTTTCCAGTGGGCCCGGTGGGACTCGAACCCACGACACAACGGATCTAAACCGCTGCCCTCTTAACCAGCTGGGGTACGGGCCCGCAGCGGTGCCTACTCTACTGGGCGCTGCGTACTGTCTGCTGTCCCCGGCCCCCGCTGCACCATGTGCTGGTGATCGCGTGACAGTTGGGGCACAACAACCGCAGGTTTTCCCGCCTGTCGTCGCTCCAGTCCCCGTTGATGTGATCAATTTCCAGGGTCATGGGCTTGCCGAGCCACTCGGGACCGGTTCCGCACTTGGCGCACTTCTCGACCACGCCCACAGCGAGCAGTGCACGGCGCAACCGCTTTGTCGCCGTGCGGCGCGCGCCGTCGTGGCGTACCAGTACATCCTCTGGGTGTTTGGCGGCCGTGCTCGGCTTTCCCCGCTGGTGTGCCTGTCCCAGGAAATGCGAGGTCGGGATGCCGTGTTCGGTGATCCAGCTCTGCACCTGTGCGCGCTGCCCGCCGTTGCCGGGGCGATCGAGCCTGCGTAGGACCTCAGCGAGGGAGAGCGACTCGGCAACGGCGGCTCGTAGCTCGTCCACTGCGGGGCGAGGCCGTCTGATATAGGGGCGCTTGGCCATTTCGGTCAGCCGCTCGCGGGCGCACTGCGTGCCGTTGGTCATGAGACGCGCTTCTTGCCGCGGCCCCGATAACTATCCGTCGTCGAATGGCAGTTGGGGCACAGCAGTCGCAGGTTCTCGATGCGGTTGTCCCGCCAGTTGCCGTCGATGTGGTCGACCTCCAGGGGGAGCGGACGACCTCGCCATACCGCTGCCGTGCCGCAGAGGGCACACCGCTCGGGGACACCTCTGACCGTCATCGCCCATCGGAGCCGGTCACTCGGGACGCGCCGGGCCTCAGCGGTCGGCTGCTCGACGAGCAGGCCTTCGGGTGTGCGGGGTCGCCAAGCCCTGCCGCGCCGGGTCGGTACCTGGAAGTGGGAGGTGTCGATCCCGTACGCCTTGACCCGTCGGCTGATGTGCGTGTGGTGCCCGCCGACCACCTCGAGTCCGAGATGGCGCAGCACCTCGCACATGTTCGTCGACGCCGAGACCGCTGCCTGAAGGACCTCCCGGGTCCAGCGCACCCCCTCCCGCTCGAAGTGCGAAACGTCCACCCCCAGCTTCCTCATCCGCTCGAGGACATACCGGCGGGTCGAACTCCGCGGATCGACCCCCAGCCTCGCCAACGCCTCCGACAAGGTCCGTGACCCCCGAGCCGCCTCCTCCAGCCGCTCCTTCGGATACGCACTGGTCCCCATCGATCCCCTCCGTACCCCGGCCACGTGTTCGTGGTCTCGTACGGAGTAACGAACCGCTTATCGGACAGTCACGCTCGAAACGTGAAGCGGCTCGTACCGGGTCGTTCCGGTGCGAGCCGCCGTCGGGGGAAACGCGGGATCAGATCCCCAGGTCCTTGATGATCTTCGCTACGTGGCCTGTCGCGCGGACGTTGTAGAGGGCCCGTTCGACCTTGCCGTCCTCGTCGATGACGACCGTGGAGCGGATCACGCCCAGGTACGTCTTGCCGTAGTTCTTCTTCTCGCCGAAGGCGGCGTAGGCCTCGGTGACCTTCTTGTCCGGGTCTGCCAGGAGGGTGACCTTCAGGTTCTCCTTGTCGCGGAACTTCGCCAGTTTCTCGGGCTGGTCCGGGGAGATCCCGATGACGTCGTATCCCGCGCCGGCCAGCACGTCGAGGTTGTCGGTGAAGTCACAGGCCTGCTTGGTGCAGCCTGGGGTCAGGGCCGCGGGGTAGAAGTAGACGATGACCTTGCGTCCCCGGTAGTCCGACAGGGAGACCTCTTTGCCGTCGGCGTCGGGGAGGGTGAAGGCGGGGGCTGCATCCCCGGGCTGGAGTCGCTCGCTCATCGGGCTAGCGTAACCGGGGGTCCTGACAGTGCGGCGGCGGGCGGAGCTGACAGACTGTCCGCAACAAGCAGCACTGACAGGCAGCAGTGACAGGCGACAGCAACAGGCATCAGCTGACTTCGGAGGCCTTACGGTGGCGGAGACGTCGGACACGCGAACCCCGGCGCAGATCGAGGCGGACATCAAGCGCCGCCGCGCGATGCTGGCCGAGACGCTCGACGAGATCGGGGTGCGGGTGCACCCCAGGACGATCGTGGGCGATGCCAAGGCCAAGGTCGCGTCGAACATCGATCACACACTCGGGCGGGCCTACGTCGGGGTCAACCGGGCGGTGAGCGAGGCGAAGGCCCAGTTCGTCGACGAGGACGGCGCGCCCCGGCTGGAGCGGGTCGTGCCCGTGGCGCTCGTCGTGGTCGGGCTCGTGGGGCTGCTCGCCCTGGGAACCCGGCGGCGGAAGGGCTGACCCACCGGCATACGGACGCGTCGAGGCCAGGTAGGTTCAGTGCCGTGAGCGCCAACAGAAACGAGCACAGCACCCAGCACGACAAGCTGCCCATCCGGATGCTGCACGACCGGGTACTCGTGCGGCAGGACACCAGTGAGGGCGAGCGGCGTTCCGGTGGCGGGATCCTGATTCCGGCCACCGCGGCCGTCGGGCGCCGGCTGGCGTGGGCGGTGGTCGTCGCCGTGGGGCAGAACGTACGGACCGTGGAGCCGGGCGACCGGGTCCTGTTCGACCCGGAGGACCGGGCCGAGGTGGAGGTGCGGGGCGTCGGGTACGTCCTCATGCGTGAGCGTGATCTGCACGCGGTGGCCGCGGACCGCTTCGAGGGGTCCGAGGACTCGACCGGGCTGTACCTCTGAATCAGCGGTGACGAAAGGGCTGGTGACCACGGTCACCAGCCCTTTCCTCGCTCGGCGGCGTGCCGGGCGTCACTCCCGGCGGCTCGACAGCTGGGGGGTGGTGCCGCTCGTCGCCCCTTGCTGCGTGCCGTCCGTGGTGGAGCCGGTGGTGTCCCCGGTGGCGCCGCCGTCCGTGGTGGAGCCGTCCGTGGGATCGCCGGTGGGGTCTCCCGTGGTCCCGGCCGTCGTACCGCCGCCGGTGGTGGTGGAGCCGTCGGTGGTGCCCCCGGTCGTCCCGTCCGTGGTGGCGCCGCCGGTGGTGCCGTCCGTGGTGCCCCCGCCGGTGGTGGTGGTGCCGTCGGTGGTGCCCCCGGTCGTCCCGTCCGTGGTGGCGCCGCCGGTGGTGCCGTCCGTGGTGCCCCCGTCGGTGGTGGTGGAGCCGTCGGTCGGGTCCACGGGGACGTCGGTGCCGGGGGCCTCGGACTCCGTGGAGCCCGGCTGGAGCTGGAGGTCGAAGTCGGCGACCGGCTCGCCCTTGAGGGCGTCCTTGGTGAACTGCGCCCAGATCTCGGCCGGGGCGCCGCCGCCGTTGACCCGGGCCAGTCCCATCGCCCCGTACAGCGGCTTGTGGGCGGCGGTCACCGGGTCCTGGCCCATGACGGAGACGACGGTGGCGAGGTCGGGCGTGTAGCCGGCGAACCAGGCGGCCGTGTCCTCCTCGGCCGTGCCGGTCTTGCCCGCGGCGGGACGGCCGGCGGCCTGCGCGGCGGTGGCCGTGCCGTTCTCGACGACGCTCCGCAGGACCGACGTCGTGGTGTCGGCGGCCTCGCGGCTGACGGCCTGGCTGGTCTTCTGCCGGGGCAGCTCGATGTCGCCGGCGCCGCCCCTGGTGATCTTCTCGATCATCGTGTACGTGCCGTGCCGGCCGTGGTTGGCGAGGGTGGCGTACGCCTGGGCCATGTCCAGGACGCTCGCGGTGGACGGGCCGAGCGCGATGGACGGGGACGCGGTCAGGTCGGGGGTGTCCGCCGGGATGCCCAGGTCGATCGCGGTCTCCTTGACCTTGTCGGAGCCGACGTCGACGGCCAGCTGCGCGTACACCGAGTTGACGGACTTGTCGGTGGCCTCGCGGACGGTGATGTCGCCGTAGGAGACCTGGTCCTCGTTCTCGGGCGCGTACGTGCCGCCGTCCCAGCCCACGATGGGGCGTTTGTTGGTGCCGTCGTAGATCGTGTTCGGGGTGATGACGCGGCCGTCCTGCGTCTCGGAGTGGTTCTGGACGGCGGAGGTGAACACGAACGGCTTGAAGGTGGAGCCGACCTGGAAGTCGCCGCGGGTGGCGTTGTTCGTGTACTGCTTCACGTAGTCGATGCCGCCGTACATGGCGAGCACCTTGCCGGTCCTGGGGTCGATGGCGGCGCCGCCCGCGCGGACGTACGTGTCGACCTTGCGGTTCTTCTTGTCGAGTTTGTCCATCAGCTGGTCGTTGACCGCGTCGACGAAGGCGTCCTGCTTGCCCTTCTCCAGCGTGGTGGTGATGCGGTAGCCGCCGACGGCGAGCTGGTCCTTGTCGAGGATCTTGTTCTCGGTGAGGTAGTCCTTGATCGCGTCGACGATGTAGCCGCGCTGCCCGGACATGCCGGTGGAGACCGTGGCCTCCTTCGGCATCGGGAACTTCATGCCGGCCCGCTCGGACGCGGTCAGCCAGCCCTTGGTGACCATGCCGTCCAGGACGTAGTTCCAACGGGCCTGCGCCGCGCCCTTGTTCTCCGGGTGGGCGACGACGTCGTACTCGCTCGGCGCGTTCAGCAGCGCGGCGAGGTAGGCGCCCCTGGCGGCGTCCAGCTCGATCGCGTCGACGCCGTAGTAGGCCTGGGCGGCGGCCTGGATACCGTAGGCGTTGCGGCCGAAGTAGCTGGTGTTGAGGTAGCCCTCGAGGATCTGGTCCTTGGTCTCCGTGCGGTCCAGCTTGATCGAGATGAAGAACTCCTTCACCTTGCGGGTGACGGTCTGCTCCTGGGCCAGGTAGTAGTTCTTCACGTACTGCTGGGTGATCGTCGAGCCGGACTGCTTGCCCTTGCCGGTGGCGGTGTTCCAGCCGGCGCGGAGCATCGCCTTGGGGTCGATGGCGGACTCGGTGTAGAAGTCGCGGTCCTCGGCGGCCAGGACGGAGTGCTGGGCGTCCTTGGAGATCTGCCCGAGGGACACGTTCTCCCGGTTGACCTCGCCGTCGCGGGCGAGCTGGGTGCCGTCCGCGTACAGGTAGACGTTGCTCTGCTTGGTGGCGAGCGCGTTGGCCGGCGGGATCTGGACCAGCGAGTAGCCGAGGAAGAACAGGCCGGTCAGCAGCAGGACGCCCATGACGAACGCCGCGAGCAGCATCCGCCAGGTGGGGACGGCGCGCCGCCAGCCCGTCCGCCGGGGCCGCTTGGCCTTCTTGCCCGCCGGCCCCGCGGACTCGGGGCCCCCGGACTCGTACTCGCCGGACCCGGACCCGCCGAACCTGGGCTCTTCGGCCGCTTCGGGCTCTCTCGGTGCCCAGCCCTGCTTCGGCTGCTGCGGCTGCGGCTCGTCACTCATGTCGTGCACGGACTCCTGTTTCGCGTCGTACGTTCCCGTACGCCTCGTACGCCTTCTGCGCCCCCACTTGAAGACTCTCGCACCACGCGTTCCGTTCCCGACAGTCGGCACGCGTTGCGGTCGGAAAACGCCTGGCCTGCCGGGCCGCCGCAGTACTAGGCTCCTCCGCTTCGGTGTCGTGCGGCGAGGAGGACGACTGCGGTGGGTTCGGCGCGCTTGTACGCGGCCGTCGCGTCGGGGGGCTTCCGACGGTACGCGACGTATCGGGCGGCCACGGCGGCGGGGGTGTTCACGAACACCGTCTTCGGGCTGATCCTCGTCTACACGTATCTGGCGCTGTGGGACGAGAGACCGCACCTGGGCGGGTACGACCAGGCGCAGGCCGTCACCTACGTGTGGCTGGGGCAGGCGCTGTACGCGACGCTGGCGATCCAGGGCGGCGGTTTCGAGGCCGAGCTCATGGAACGTATCCGCACGGGTGACGTGGCCATCGACCTGTACCGGCCGGTCGACCTCCAACTGTGGTGGCTGGCCCACGACCTGGGGCGCGCGCTGTTCCAGCTGCTGGGGCGCGGTGTGATCCCCTTCGTGTTCGGGGCGCTCGTCTTTCCCACGGCGCTCGCGGACGATGCGGTGACCTGGCTGGCCTTCCTGGTCGCCGTCCTGCTCGCGATGATCGTCAGCTTCGGCATCCGTTTCCTGGTCGCGCTGAGCGGGTTTTGGCTGCTGGACGGCACGGGCGCGCTGCAGGCGATGATGGTCACCGGCATCTTCTGCTCCGGGATGACGCTGCCGCTGAACGCCTTCCCGGGGGCGCTGGGCGACGTCGTACGGGCCCTGCCGTGGGCGGCGCAGCTCCAGATGCCCGCCGACCTGCTGATGGGGAAGACCGATCCGCTGCCCGCCTTCGCGTTCCAGGCGGTGTGGGCGGTCGCGCTGCTGGCGGCCGGGCGGCTGGTGCAGGGGGCGGCGACCCGGCGGGTGGTGGTCCAGGGTGGGTGAGAGTGACCGTGTGCCGGGGAGCGGCCGGGTGCCGGAGGGCGACCGGATGCCGGGGAGCAGCCGTCTGCTGGCAGGCGACCGGATGCCGGAGCGCAGCCGTCTGCTGGAGGGTCTGCGTGCCTACCGGCTGATCTCCGCGATGTGGATCCGCTCCACGCTGGCCTACCGGGTGTCCTTCGTGATGACCGTGTTCGGCACCCTGCTGGTGACCGGGCTGGACTTCGTCGCGATCTTGCTGATGTTCTCGCAGGTGGACGTGCTCGGCGGGTACACGCTGCCCGAGGTGGCCTTCCTGTACGGGCTGTCGGCGACGGCCTTCGGGATCGCGGACCTGGTGATCGGCTCGGCGGGCCGGCTGGGCTCGCGGGTGCGTGACGGCACGCTCGACACGCTGCTGGTGCGGCCCGCGCCGGTGCTGGCCCAGGTCGCGGCGGACCGTTTCGCGCTGCGCCGGCTCGGCCGGATCACCCAGGGGGCACTGGTGCTGGGCTACGCGCTGGTGGCGCTGGACATCGGCTGGACGCCGGTCAAGGTGCTGATGGTGCCCGTGATGCTGGTCTGCGGCGGGGCGATCTTCTCTGCGGTGTTCGTGGCGGGCGCGGCCTTCCAGTTCGTGGCGCAGGACGCGTCCGAGGTGCAGAGCGCGTTCACGTACGGCGGTCAGACGCTGTTGCAGTATCCGCCGACCGTGTTCGGCAGGGGACTGGTGCGCGGGGTGACGTTCGTGTTCCCGGTGGCCTTCGTCAACTGGGTTCCGGCGTCCTATGTGCTGGGGCGGCCGTATCCGCTGGCGGTGCCGCAGTGGGCGGCGTTCACGCCTCCGCTGGTGGCGGTGGTCTGCTGCGGGCTGGCCGGGCTGGCCTGGCGGGCGGGGCTGCGGTCGTATCGGAGTACGGGAAGCTGAGGACGGATGGACACGGGTTTCATCGAGGTGGACCGGCTGGAGAAGGTCTTCGACGTGCGCAGGAAGACCGGCTTCCTGAGGCGGGAGCGGCGGCAGGTGCGCGCGGTCGACTCGATCTCCTTCCGGGTGGCCCGCGGCGAGATGGTCGGCTACATCGGCCCGAACGGTGCCGGGAAGTCGACGACGATCAAGATGCTCACCGGCATTCTGACGCCGAGCGGGGGCCGGCTGCGGGTCGCGGGCATCGACCCGTCGCGGGAGCGGACACGGCTGGCGCACCGGATGGGGGTGGTGTTCGGGCAGCGTACGACGCTGTGGTGGGACCTTCCGCTGATCGACTCGTACCGGCTGATGCACCGCATGTACCGCATCCCCGACGGCCGGTACCGCGAGAACCTCGACGCCCTCGTCGAACTCCTCGGCCTCGCGGACCTGTTGGAGGTCCCGGTCCGGCAGCTGTCGCTCGGCCAGCGGATGCGCGGCGACATCGCGGCGGCCCTGCTGCACGACCCGGAGGTGCTCTACCTCGACGAGCCGACCATCGGGCTGGACGTCGTCTCCAAGGCCAAGGTGCGGGGCTTCCTGCGGGAGTTGAACGCCGAACGGGGCACCACGGTGCTGCTGACCACCCACGACCTCCAGGACATCGAGCAGTTGTGCTCCCGCGTGATGGTCATCGACCAGGGGCGGATGATGTACGACGGGCCGCTCACCGGGCTGCACGAGGCGGGGGCGAGCGAACGGATCCTCGTGGTGGACCTGGAGCGTGAGCTGCCGCCCATCGAGGCGCCGCCGCCCGCACGGGTGGTGAGGGTGGACGGGGCCCGGCAGTGGCTGGCGTTCCCGGCGTCGCAGTCGGCGGCGCCGCTGGTGGCGCGGGTCGCGGCGGAGTACCCGCTGGTGGATCTGTCGGTGCGGGAGCCGGACATCGAGGCGGTGATCGCGAAGATGTACGCGGAGCGGACGACTGTGTGACGCCCGCCCCGGTGACGTCCGTGGAGCGGACGACGGTGTGACGCCAGCGCCGGTGGCCTCCGTGGAGCGGACGACCGTGTGACGCCCGCCCCGATCGCGGAGTGGCGGGCGCGACCGCGTAGTGCCCGGCGCCGACAACTCGTAGGCTGCTGGGTATGACCGAGGATGCCCCGGAGCTGCGCGCCTCCGACGCCGATCGTGAACGAGTCGCCGAGGTCCTGCGGGACGCCCTCGCGGAGGGGCGCCTCGACATGGAGGAGTTCGAGGAACGGCTGGACGCGACCTACAAGGCCCGGACGTACGGCGAACTCGCGCCGATCACCCGGGACCTGCCGTCCGGAGCGCACGCCGCTCCCGCGTCCCGGGTGTCGATGACCAAGAGCCCCGCACAGAGCGGGAGTTGGGCGGGACGGATCACCGGCGGCGAGGGGTCCTCGACCTGGGCCGTCGCCGTCATGTCGGGGTTTCAGCGCAAGGGGCGCTGGACGGTGCCCCGGCGGTTCAACAGCTTCGCCTTCTGGGGCGGCGGTGAGATCGATCTGCGCGAGGCGGACTTCGCGGCCGGCGAGGTCGAGATCAACTGCGTCGCGATCATGGGCGGGATGCAGGTGATCGTGCCGCCCGGCGTCGAGGTCGTCGTGCGCGGCATCGGGATCATGGGCGGCTTCGACCACCGCGAGGAGGGCGTGCCGGGCGATCCGGGCGCCCCGCGCGTGATCGTGACGGGTTTCGCCTTCTGGGGCGGGGTCGGCGTCGAGCGCAAGCTCACCCGGGCGGAGCGGGAGGCCCTGAAGGAGGAGCGGCGCCAGGGGAAGCTGGAACGCAAGGCGTCCCTGCGGGAGCTCGGGGAGTCGTCGCGCGGCGGCGGCCACGGGGCGCACCGCGGGATGCTCGACGGACACCACGACCTGATGCGGGAGCGGAAGCGGGAGCGCCGGCAGGAGCGGGACCGCCGGCGCAACGGCGATCACTGACCAGGGGGACCACTGACCAGGGGGACCACTGACCAGGGGGACCACTGACCACGGGGCCCGCAGACGACGGCTGGATGCCGACGCCGGTCGGGTACGGGCGTCAGCCGGGTGACTACAGCTCCGCCGGTGCCGTCCCCTTCAGGTCGTCCAGGTCGAACGCTGCGGCCATCCGCCCGTACCCCTTGTCGCTCGGGTGGAGGTGGTCGCCCGAGTCGTGGTCGGAGCGGAACCGGCGCGGGTCGTAGGGGTCCCGGACGGCCTTGTCGAAGTCGACCACGGCGTCGTAGACCCGGCCGGCGCGGATCTCGGCGTTGATGGTCCGGCGGACGTTCTCCCGGGCGTCGGAGTAGCCGCGGTGGCCGCGGAAGGGCATCAGGGTCGCGCCGACGACCTTGATGCCGCGGGCGTGGGCCTGGCGGACCAGCGTGCGCAGGCCGGCGAGGATCTGGTCGGGGTCGGCCAGGTCCGGGTTGCGCAGGATGTCGTTGATGCCGAGGTCGACGACGACGACCTTGACGTTCGCCCGGCCGAGGACGTCCCGGCCGAAGCGGCTCACGCCGGCCTGGTTCTCGGCGGGCCGGCCCAGACCGTTGGCGAGGACCTGGTTGCCGCCGATGCCCTGGTTGACGACGCTGTAGCGGGGCAGGTCCCGGCCCGCCGCGAGCGCCGCCCGCAGCCGGTCGGACAGCAGGTCCGGCCAGCGCTGGTTGGCGTTCTCGGTGGAGCCGACGCCGTCGGTGAGCGAGTCGCCGAAGGCGACGACGGTGCCCTCGGCCTCGTCGCTCAGCACGTCCAGCGCGGTCAGGTAACGCCAGTACTCGGTCCGCTCGGTGTACGCGGTCGCGGTGAGGTCCTCGGTGCGGTCGCCCTGGGCGGCGTACGAGATCTGCCGGGCCCTCGGGTGGTAGGTGACCGGGCCGGACGGCGTGGGGGAGTAGGTGGTGACCAGGATGTCGCTGTCCGCCGGGACGGGGAGGGCGACGGCGTCGCTCAGCACCTGCTGTCCGGCCGGCACGACCACGCTGGTGCTGCCGCCGAAGGTGAGGCGCCGCATGGTCCGGGCGGCCGCTTCGGCGGTGCCGGCCCCGGCCGCGACGGCGATCGAGGCGTGCGTGAGGGTCAGCGGGGACTGGCCGTAGAGATTGGACAGCGTGACGCGGGCACTCGTACCGCCGACGCTGGTGTGGACGACGTTGCGCACGGAGCGGCCCGCGAGGCCCTCGGTCTCGGTGCCGGGTTCGCCGCCGACGGGGGAGGCGGACCAGGTGCCGACCCAGGTGCCGGTGGAGGCGGGGGCGGCGGAGTTGTGCGAGGGGCCTCCGCCGGACAGCGCGGCCCGGTCCCTCGTGCCGGCGTCGGCCGCCACTCCGACGTAGATGGCGGTGGACAGGGCCACGATCACGGCGACGATCGTGGCGAGCAGGGCGTAACCGTGACGCCGGGTCATGCTGTGTTGTTCTCCTCGGGCGATGGGAGCCCCGGGCTCCGATCTGATGAACCCATGATGAGTCATGGGTCTGGGGAAGACTGACAGGACCCCGCCGCGTTCCCCCGACCGGACAGACGCCGGGAACTCCTGTTCCGTTCCGGGAGTCGGTCAGGAAGGGACAATGTGTGAGGGATCACCGAACGGGTGGAGCGGATGGAACGTACGGAAACGGGATCAACCGGTGCGACAGGGCAGCCTGCCCGCCCCGGCACCTTCACGAACCGCACCATGAACACGTTCAGCGCGGCCGACGAGGTGAAACAGCGCGGGGTGCGCCGGATGAAGCTCACCGCAACCGGCCTGCTGCTGTTCGTCGCGCTGGTGTACGTCCTCGCCGAGTGGGCCTCCCACCAGGGCGCGGGTGCCTGGGCGGGCTATGTGGCCGCGGCCGCCGAGGCGGGCATGGTCGGCGCGATGGCCGACTGGTTCGCGGTCACCGCCCTCTTCCGCCGCCCGCTGGGCCTGCCCATCCCGCACACCGCGATCATCCCCACGAAGAAGGACCAGCTCGGCGTCTCGCTGGGTGAGTTCGTCGGCGAGAACTTCCTCTCCGAGGACGTCGTACGACAGCGGCTGCGGGCGGTGGGCATAGGCAGCCGGCTCGGTGCCTGGCTCGCCGACCCCGAGCACGCGGACCGGGTCACGGCGGAGCTGTCGGCCGCGCTGCGGGGCGCCCTGACGGTCCTGCGGGACTCGGACGTGCAGGCCGTGGTCGGCGAGGCGATCACCCGCCGGGCCGACGCGCAGGAGATCGCGCCCGGCATCGGCAAGATGCTGGAGAAGGTCGTCGCCGACGGCGGCCACCGCAGGGCCGTCGACCTCATCGTCACCCGCGCGCACGACTGGCTGGTGCTGCACAGCGACTCCGTGATGGACGCCGTGCAGGGCGGGGCGCCCGGCTGGACCCCGAAATTCGTCGACAAGAAGGTCGGCGAGCGGGTCTACAAGGAACTGCTGCGCTTCTGCTCGGAGATGCGGGACATGCCCTCCCACCCCGCCCGCGGCGCCCTCGACCGCTTCCTCGGCGACTTCGCCTCCGACCTCCAGTCCGACACGGACACCCGCGCGCGCGTCGAGCGGCTCAAGGGCGAGGTGCTGGGCCGCGGCGAGGTCCAGGACCTGATCGCCTCCGCGTGGACCGCCGTACGCTCCATGATCGTCGCGGCCGCCGAGGACGAGCGCAGCGAGCTGCGCCTGCGCGTCCGCGCCTCCCTCCTGTCCCTCGGCACCCGGATGGCCGCCGAATCCAGGATCCAGGGCAAGGTCGACGGCTGGGTGGAGGGCGCGGCGGTGTACGTCGTGACCACCTACCGTCGCGAGATCACCTCCCTGATCACGGACACGGTGGCGGGCTGGGACGCCGAGCACACCACCCGCAAGATCGAGGCGAACATCGGCCGTGACCTGCAGTTCATCCGGATCAACGGCACGGTGGTGGGGTCGCTGGTGGGGCTGTTGATCTATACGGTCTCCCGGGGGTTGGGGGCGTAGGGGAGGGGGTGTCGGGGAGGGGCCGGGGCCGCTTGTCGGCGGGGCGAGTCGGGTGGTGGGTGGGCGTGAACCGGGAATCCGGGGGCGGAGCCCTCGGGAGGCCCCGGGAGGCCCGCGTCAGCGCCCGGTGCGGCATCGGCACCCGGCGCCCCGCCCGGCCCCCCACCCCGCCCCGCCGGGGCGTAAAGAGGCAGGCGCCGGGCATCCGATCGGGATTCCGCTCACTGAGGAGGGAGCCCATGACCACCGCCAAGGCCAGCGGCAGCGTCCCCGCCGAGACCGGTCCCACCATCACCACCAGCATCCCCGCCCGCCTGGACCGCCTCCCGTGGTCCCGCTGGCACTGGACGATCGTCATCGGTCTCGGCACCGTGTGGATCCTCGACGGCCTGGAAGTCACGGTCGTCGGCAACATCGCCGGCCGGCTCTCCGAGCCCGGCAGCGGCCTGCCGATCACGTCGGGCGAGGTCACCGGTATCGCCGCCGCCCTCTATGTCGCCGGCGCCTGCGCGGGTGCCCTCTTCTGGGGCCGCCTGACCGACAAGTGGGGCCGCAAGAAGCTGTTCATGATCACCCTCGCGGTGTATCTCGCGGCCACCGCGCTCACCTCGATCGCCTTCGACACCTGGTGGTTCTTCGCCTTCCGCTTCCTGACCGGCTTCGGTATCGGCGGCGAGTACGCGGCCATCAACTCCGCGATCGACGAGCTGATCCCCAAGGAGTACCGGGGGCGCGTCGACCTGATGATCAACGGCAGCTTCTGGCTCGGCGCGGTCGGCGGCTCGCTGCTGTCGATCGTCGCGCTGAACACCGACATCTTCCCGGCGAACGTCGGCTGGCGGCTGACCTTCGCCCTGGGCGCCGTCCTCGCCCTGGTGATCCTCCTCGTACGACGCCACGTCCCGGAGAGCCCCCGCTGGCTGCTGATCCACGGCCGGCACGAGGAGGCGGAACGGATCGTCTCCTCGATCGAGCGGAAGATCGAGGCCGAGCGCGGCGAACCGCTGCCGCGGCCCGAAGGTGAGATCACCATCCACCAGCGCCGCAGCGTCACCTTCGGGGAGATCGCCCGTACCGTCTTCTCCGACTACCGCAGGCGGGCGATCCTCGGCTTCTCCCTCTTCATCGGCCAGGCCTTCCTCTACAACGCGATCACCTTCGGCTTCGGCGCGATCCTGACGACGTTCTACGACGTCCCGACCGGCGAGACCGGCTACTACTTCGCCGTCATCGCGCTGGGCAACTTCTGCGGCCCGCTGCTGCTCGGCAAGCTGTTCGACACGGTCGGCCGCAGGGTGATGATCTCGGGGACGTACCTGCTCTCCGGCCTGTTCCTGTTCGGCACGGCCTGGCTGTTCGACCGGGGTTCGCTGAGCGCGAGCACGCTGACGGCCTGCTGGTGCGCGGTGCTGTTCTTCGCCTCCGCGGGCGCCTCCAGCGCGTATCTGACGGTCTCCGAGATCTTCCCGATGGAGACCCGCGCGATGTCCATCGCCTTCTTCTACGCCCTCGGTACGGCGGCCGGCGGCATCAGCGGCCCGCTGCTGTTCGCCGACCTCACCGGCACGGGCAAGGTCGGCGACACGGTCCTCGCCTTCCAGATCGGCGCGGCGCTGATGTGCCTGGCCGGCCTGGTCGCGGCGGTCCTCGCCGTCCGCGCGGAACGCCGCTCCCTGGAGGACATCGCCCAGCCACTGACGGCGACGCCCTCCCCGGCATCGACGACGAAGGGCACGCCGACGGCCACGACGCCGTAGCGGACGGCGGGTCCGGAGGGCGTGCGGCGGCAAGGGGGTGCCGGCGGCCCTGGGGTGCCGGCGGCCCGGGGTGCCGGCCGCACGGGGGTGTCGGCGGCCCGGGGTGCCGGCCGCACGGGGGTGTCGGCGGCCTGGGGTGCCGACACCCCCGTGGTGTCGGCCGCACGGGCGGTGGAAAACCTGTGCGGTCGGTCGGTCGGTCGGTCGGCCCGGCGCCGGGAACGACGCGTGGGAAACCCACCCAGCCTGCGGGCAGTCGTACCGCTGGGGCGGCACGGTGGGCCCGCACGATGGGCGCAGGCGGCACCCGCCGACGCGGGTGAGTGACACCCGTCCGGTTCACCGAGGCGAGCGCGACTCCGCCCGGTTCACCCCGGCCGTGCCGCTCCGTCCGATTCGCCGAGGCGAGCGAGTCCGCCCGCTTGACCCCGGCCGTGCGACTCCGCCCGGTTCACCGAGGCTGAGCGGTTCACCGAGGCCGAGCGGCTCGGCCCCGTTCGCCGTGGCGACAGCCTCTACTGAGCAGTGTCGCGCCGTACCTGGTCGCGGCGGCGCAGGAACAGCAGGCCGCCGGCGACCGCGGTGATCCCCGCGGCGGCCGTCCAGCCGACGATGTCGTCGGAACCGGTGGCGGCGAGGTCACCGCCGGTGCCGGGGGAGGCGGACGCGGCGGGCGAGGGGGCAGCCGTACCGCCGGTCTGCGGCCGGGCGCCGGACCGCGAGTCGGATCCCGGGCCCGTGCCCGTGCCCGTGCCCGTACCGGCATCCGTGCCGGAGGGCGCCGAGGCGCCGCCCGCCGGGCTCGGCGGAGCCGATGTGTCGGCCGCCCGGTCCCGTGTGAACGCCAGCGTCCCGAAGCCCAGTTGGTCGTAACCACCGCTGTTGGGGCCGTAGTCCCCGCCGCCGCCCTCGGGCGCGGCCTTGGCGGCGATCCGGGTGAGGTAGGAGGCGGACAGGCCGCGGCGCTTGGTGTAGTGGCTGGCGATCATGGCCCAGACGGGGCGGGTCATGGCCGGATCGACGGCGGCGGCATCGGTGGCGGTCTCGGTCCCGGACCAGCCGCCGACCGCGCCCTTCGCACGGGTGTTGGCGGTGTAGGCCACGTCACCGCCCATGCTCCATCTGGCCACGTACTGGGCGCCCTTGAGGAAACGGCTGTCGTCGTAGCCGTACAGGTCGATGCCCTGGTTCCAGGCCATCTCGCAGACCGTGCCCATCAGGCCGACGCCGAGCAGCGCGTGTCCCTGGTCGCGGCCGGCCTCGACCCACTCGGCGAGGCCGTCGTCCCGCACCACCGGGATGGCGTGCTTGACGGAGCCCATCCCCTCGCCGTTCTTGAAGTAGTCGACAGCGCGGGCGACTTGGGCCCTGTCGTCGCAGAGGATGCCGGTCGCCAGGACGCAGGCCATGGCCGTGAGGTCCCAGTTGGGCCAGTAGTTGGTGACCACGGCGTCATTGTGGTTGACCAGGAAGCTCTCGCTGAGCGGCGCGAAGACAGTGCTCAGCATGGACTGGAACCGGCCGAGGTCGAAGTCGTCGTGGTCACGGACCAGTTCGGCGGCGTTCGCGAACTGGTAGCCGTAGAGCCCGGCGGCGAGGAACCGGTCGGCGGTGCCGTCCAGCTTGGTCAGCCTGGCCGACCAGGCGTTCAGGATCGCGACGGCGGTGTCGAGGTGGGCGCTGTCGCCGCTGACGTGTCCGCGCAGGGCGTTCTGATAGGCGGCGTGGATGTCGTTGTAGAGGAGCGAGTAGTTCTGCGGGGTGCCGGCTCCCCGGTACACGGTGGCCTGCGGGTTGGCCGTCCAGCCGGCGGCCGAGTGCCGGTTGGCGGCCAGCTTGGCGAAGCCGGCGGTGTAGGGGGCGGCGCCCGCCTTCACCTTGGCCGCCATACGGTCCAGGTCCGCGCGGGTGTGCAGCAGACCGGGGTGCGCGGTGGCTGCGCCGGCCGCGGCGGCGGGAGCGGTGCCGAGAACGGCCGTGGTGGTCGTCGCGGTCGCGGCGATGCCGACGGCTCCGGCGGCCTTGAGCATGCCGCGGCGGCTGATCTGTGGGGTCACGTACGTCATTCCTCGCGTGCCGGTGGCTGAGACGCTGAGGAGACGTCAGAAACTGACGGGGGATAACAAAAAGTGGGGAACTACGGTGGGGGAGAGGGGGGTTGGGGCCGGGACAGTCACGCCGGCGGGGCCGAAGCGTCGGTGTCGGACGACCCGCGGCCCGGAATGCCGGGCCGTGTCGGCTTCTCGCCGATCACCCCTCCTCTCACCCTCACCCTCTCCGATCAGCCCTTCCCCCTCACCCCTCACCCCTCACCCCTCACCCCTCACCCCTTCCCCTTCCGGTCAGCCACCGCCCACGACGCCAGGGCCACCGCGCCCGCGACCCCGAACACGGACGGCCAGGCGCCCACCTTCTTGGCCAGGGGGTGGGACCCGGCGAAGGCGGCGACGTACGCCGCCGTCAGCGCACCCGCGGCCTTCCCGCCCGCCCGCTGCCGCCACTGCCGCGCTGCGGCCGCTCCGGCGGCGGCCAGCACGACCCCGCCCAGCTGCCGCTTCTTGGTCCACCGGGCCACGCCGTACCCGCCGACGATCCCGCCCGCCGCGACCACCGCGCTGGGAACCTTCGCCATGCCTGCCTCCTCCTGCTCACCCGCACACCTAGCCGAATCCGGTAACCCGAGGCTAACGCGCAGACGCACCGGCTCCTCGACGCGCTCCCCCTCATACCTGAGCCGAGGCTTGTCAAGTTTCCTCTCGCGAGCTATATAAGAAGGCGTAGGGCATCGCACGGACAGCGCCTGAAGAGAGGAGTGAACTGTGATGCTCATGCGCACGGACCCCTTCCGTGAACTCGACCGGCTCGCCCAGCAGGTGCTCGGCTCCACGACCCGGCCCTCCGCGATGGCCATGGACGCCTATCGGTCCGGGGACGACTTCGTCGTCCACTTCGACCTTCCCGGCATCGACCCCGAGACGATCGAGCTGGACGTCGAACGCAACGTCCTGAACGTCCGCGCCGAACGCCGTTCCCCCGCCCCCGAGGGCGCGGAACTGCTGGTCGCCGAACGCCCCACGGGTACCTTCACCCGCCAGCTCTTCCTCGGCGACACCCTCGACACGGAACGCATCGACGCCTCGTACGAGGCCGGCGTCCTGACCCTGCGCATCCCGGTGGCCGAGCAGGCCAAGCCGCGCCGCATCCAGATCTCGGGCGGCGGCAGCGACCGTAAGCAGCTCAACAGCTGACGAAAGGAAGGCACCTCCACAGCCGGCTCAGCACTGACCGCGCACAAGCATCAGCGTGACAGCTGACCGGGAAACAGTGAGCAGCTCGACGACTGACCGACAGAGACAAACCAGCAAGACAAGCAAGCAAGACAGGTACCCCCAGCAGGACGCGTCCCGCGGGCCTCCCCCTCCCGCGGGACGCGCGGCGCATCCAGCCGGAGCGATCCAGAGAAGGAGCCCCTACGTGACCGTACTGAGCGTCCAGCCCACGCCACGGCAGAGCGGCAGCGGACCGGACAGGCCCAGATGGACCGACCTGGTCGAGGCGGTCCGGGAGGCCGGCCAGTACTCGACCACGGCCGAGGCGGAACGTGTCATCCGCGTCGTCCTGTCGGCTCTCGGCGGCCATGTGGTCGGCGACGAGCGGGTCGACCTGGCCCGCGCCCTGCCCGAGGAGGCGGCCCGGGTGGTGGCGTCCCAGGTGCCGGCGACCCGCCCGCTGACGGCCGCGGAGTTCGTCGACGCCATCGCCGCCCGCATCGAGGGAGCCACCTCGGCCACGGCCCGCTGGGACGTCAGCTCGGTCCTGAGCGTCCTCCCCCGTCTGGTCGGCGACGACCTGGTCGACCGCGTCCTGACCCACCTCCCGTCGGGTTACGCCCTGCTGTTCGGCCGCGCGGAGCTGATCCCGACGCCGTAAGCCCTACGGGGCTTCGCCCTGCCTCACCCCGGCGGCCCCTGTGGCCCCGTGGGCCCCGACAGCCCCTGCGGTCCCGGCCGCCCCCTCCGACGCGTAGCCCGAGGAGGCGGCGCCCCCGGCACCGGCAGGGCGAAGCCCGGCATGGCGGCGTTGACGCGCCAGGAAACGTCTCCAGGACTGGCCACGCACTTGTACTGGGTTCAGTGGGCGCAGTGGGCAGTAGGCGCAGTAGGCGCAGTAGGCGCAGTAGGCGCGGATCACCTGCCCCAGGCCCGCTATGAAGCGATCGCGCCATTCCTGCAACCGCTTCCCTGAACTCGTTCCCTCAAGCACAACCTTTGCCAGAGTGTGAACGTCCGTAGAACAAAGCGGACTGTTTTGGGGGAAGTTCATGCTCAAGGTCAGCATTGTCGTGCCCGTGTACAACGCGGGCCGGTACATCGATCTCTGCTCGCCCTCGCTCCTCGACCAGAGCCTGGGCGAGGACGCCTACGAGATCATCTACGTCGATGACGGCTCCACCGACGACTCCGCCCAGCGCCTCGACCAGCTGGCGGCCCGTCACCCGCACGTACGCGTGGTCCACCAGGAGAACTCCGGCTGGCCCGGAAAGCCCCGCAACGTCGGCATCCGGCAGGCCCGCGGCGAGTACGTCCAGTTCGTCGACCAGGACGACGAACTCGCCCCCGACGCCCTCGAACACCTGTACCGCCTCGCCGCCCGCAACGGCTCAGACATCGTGCTGGGCAAGGTCGTCGGCACCATGGCGGGCCCCAGCAACGTCTTCAAACGCACCGTCGAGCGCTGCACGGTGGAGGACGCGCCCCTCATCGAGAGCCTCACCCCGCACAAGATGTTCCGCCGCGAGTTCCTCCTCGCCCACGACATCACGTTCCCCGAGGGCCCGGTGCGCCTGGAGGACCAGCTGTTCATGGTCCGCGCCTACCTGCGCGCCAAGACGGTCTCCATCCTCGCCGACCGCCCCTGCTACATATGGAAGCGTCGCGAGGACGGCGGCAACACCAGCAGCCGGGCGACCGCCCCGGAGGACTACTACGGCCACCTGCGCTCGGTCGTCGAGGCCATCAAGGAAGAGACCCAGCCGGGTCCCCTCCAGGACCACTTACTCCGCCGTTCCTACCGCGTCGAACTCCTCCGCCCGGTCGGCGAACCCCGGGCCCTCCAACGCACCGGCAAGGCCCTCGAACGCTACTTCGACGTCGTACGCCGCATGGCCCTCGACGCGTACCCGCCGGGCGTACGCGACGGCCTGCCGGCACTCACGCGGCTCAGGGCGCACCTCCTGGAAGAGGGCCACCTGGACTCCCTCGTCGAACTCGCCCGCCGCACCCGGGGCATCAAGCCCGCCCTCACCGTCGACGACATCCGCTGGCGCGCCGGCAGACTCCACGTCACCACCACGATCGGCATGCGCCGACCCGACGGCGAACCCCTCACCCTCGTCGAACGGTACGGCCGGATGCTCCTGGACCCCGACCTGCTGGCGGGCATCAAGGGCGCCGAGGGCTGGGAGGCCCCGCACCCCCTCGGACACGCCTACGGTGAACTCCTCGTCCACGACAGCGCCCGCGACCTGTGGTGGTTCCCGGACGCCGACCTGACCCCGCGCACCGAACCGCTCGGCGGCGGCCGCCACCGCGTCGTCGTCACCGGCGAGACGGTCATCGACCCGCTCACCCTGGTCGGCGGCGACGCGATGGAACCCGGAACGCACGTGGTGTGGGCGAGCGCCCAGCTCCTCGGCGTCGGCCGCCGGGCCCGCGTCAGCCGCCCCGAAAACCGTTCCGTCCTCGGCGCGGCGAGGATCGGCACCCCGCCCCGGCTGGTCATCCCCGCCTGGTTCGGCCAGCACGCCCAGCTCAGCCTGTCCGTCAGCCAGCCGGGCGAGGCCACGGTCCCCCGCCATCTCCTCCTCCGCACCACAGGAGTCCCCCGCGTCCGCCGCGCGGCCCGCACAGTCCTCCACCACCTCCCGACAGACGTACGCCACCGTGCACGAACGCTCGCCCGAAGAGCAGACCCTTGGAGCAAGAAGGGCTGAGGACCCGGGGAAGCGGAGCCTGAGGAGAAGCGGGGACTGAAGGGAAGCCGTCGGGGAGGGACGGGAAGCCACCGGGGCCGGGAAGCCACAGGGGAAGGCGCCCACCCGCGAGCAAATTGGGCCGCGGGACCAGTCCCCCTCCGCAGCCCGACCTAGGACGGAGGTCCGGTCCGCCGCCGTTGTCAGTGCCGTCTGCGGGGGTGTGCCCACGGGGTCGGTACGAGGGCCGTCCGGTACGCGCTGGAAAGGGCGGCACGGTGACAGGCGGGACAGCGGACGGACCAGCTGAAGATGACTGTGACAATGCCTGGTCGGGGATGTGCTGGGAGGAATGGCACGACTACGAGGCCGTCCGCCGCCTGGATCAGGGCGCCGACCCGGAGTCCTGGATCGGAAGCCGCGCCCTGCATCGGGCGGCTTGTTTCGGCTCACCGGAGGCCGTCACGGAACTGGCCCGACGCGTCGCGGACGTCGATGCCCTCGAATACGGCACGACAGCCCTCTGGGAAGCGCTTTTCGCCGACCGTCCGGACAACGCTCGCCTCCTCGCCGCCGCCGGAGCGGACCCCTGGCGCCCCCAGCTCGGCGGCTGGTCCGTGGGCCGCCTGAGCCTGGCGGGCCCGACCCCGGACCTGTTCACACCACCCGAGAGCGAACCGGCCTGACGGTGGGGGAACGCGCGGGCCGCCGAAGAGACCCGCCGCCTCATCACGGCAGGCCCAGTCAGCCATCGTCCGCCACGTCGACCGACGAGCAGCCGCCATCCTCCTGGCCCTCGCCTACACAACGTGGGCCGAATCAATGACGCAGGCGATGTGAGTGGGTTCTGGGTTAGCTGCGAAGGGTGCAGCGCCATTCGTGGCTCATCTACCAGACTCGTATATACGTCCAGTGTGCGCCACGAACGTCGCCCAGGCGTCGGCCGGGACGCACATGTGTGAGTGCGCTGGCCTCTTGGAGTCCCGTATGAGGACACATGATGAGACGAAGGCGGCTTCTACGCATTCAGTGGCGTTGCCGCCGCTGTACGACGACTTGAACCAGGCTGGTTCGGCGCTGGTCTGCGAGCGGTCGGACATTCACAGCTCCTTGCGGGCGCGTTGGATCATGGCGGAGGAAGCCTCCATGTCCAACGCTTGTGCCTGGAGATACTCGAACGCAAGTCTGTATCGGTCCAGTTCCTCGTCCTTCTCCAGGAAGAGGGAGCCGGCGTGGAAGTCGACGTACACCACGTCGAAGGCCTGTTCGGTGCCGCCGATGATGACGAAACTGCCGAGCGCGGCGGCGTGGGCTCCCTTGGAGAAGGGCAGCACTTGAAGCGTGATGTGGTGTGACTCGTTAGCTTCGAGCAGGCGGTCGAGTTGCTCCTTCATGATCTGAGGTGACCCGACGACGCGGCGGATCACGGATTCGTCGAGGATTGCCCACAGACGCAGTGGTTTCGGGCGAGTGAGGATGTCCTGACGCTTCATGCGGATGTCAACCAGCCGCTCGACCTCCTCACGCTCCAGCGGCACTTCATTGGCCTTCTGCAGAACTGTGCTGTAGGCGCGTGTCTGCAGAAGGCCAGGAACATAGACGCACGAGAAGTGGCTCTCGCGTACGGCCTCGTCCTCAAGCGTGAGCAGCAGGTTCATGCTCTCCGGGATGGAGTCGGCGAAGGAGCTCCACCAGCCTTGCTGCTTGGCATCCCTCGCCAGTCCGACAACGGCTGCACGCTCGGCATCAGTTGCCCCGTACTCCCGGCACAACGCGTCAATGACAAGCCACTTCACGGGCCCGGCTTGGGTTTCGTACCGGCTGACCGTGGCCTTGGAGACGCCGACGAGCCGACCGGCCTCCTCAAGAGTCATTCCCTTGCGAGCACGCAACTTGCGCATCATCACGCCTAGCTGCCGACGTCGGGTTGTGGTCCGTTCGGACATTCGGCTCCTTCGCCATGGGCCGGGCTGCGGCCCGGAGATGCCCATCAGGCTAGGCAGCACAGAGGCGGCCTCACTATCAGATTCACCCGATGGATTCTTGTGAGAAGTTACATAGAGAGAATTCTCTGTGCCATGCTCACTCGCAGATCGCTACGCAGTGCAGCCGTGCGGACACGGCAGGCGCAGCATGTGCGTGGCCCGGGAGGGAGGAGTCGGCCATGCCCGGCTACGAAGGCACTGAACCGAGACTCCGCTGCGTCCTGCCTTTTGAGGCTGTGCCGGCGGAAGTGTGTCTCGTGCGCAGAGCCGCAGTCAGGCAGTTGAGGCGCTGGGGCACACCTGTCGCTGTTGACGAGGCGGAGCTGCTCGTCACGGAACTGGCCACCAACGTGGTCAAGCATGTAGGCGAGGGCACCTCCGCAACCTTGATCCTCGAATGGAGGGGCGAGCGGCTGCGACTCGAAGTCCACGACAAGAGTCCGGTGTGCCCGTCGCTCAGGGCGGTGAACTGTGAGCAGGAGTGCGGGCGCGGCCTGCACCTGCTCACCTCGCTGGCCATGGACTGGGGCACCGTGCTGACAGCGGCCGGCAAGGCCGTCTGGTGTGAGGTCGCGCTCAGTGCCCAGCGCGGGTGCCGACGCGTGGAACGGGCGGCGGAAGTCCTGGAGAACTACGAGGGGAGTCACGGCGGGCCGGTCCTCCGAATGAGGGGTCTTGAGGAGTCCGCGATCGAGTTGATCGCGGATCTCCTCCACTGGACCGCTGCCCGCGGCCATGACCCTGATGACTTCCTGGACCGCGCTCAGATGTACTACGAGGCAGAGGCGAGCGCCGCCTAGGAGTCAGTGACTCGCCGCGCAGACCTCCCGCCGCTCGGAGAGAAGGGCCGCGTGTGACGCCGGCGGTCAGGCCAGTGCCGCACGCAGCATGGCGCCGGCGTCCTTGATGGCGCCATGCTCGTGGAGCGCCAGGGTCGCGTGCAGAACGTCTTGGTAACTCTGGTCCCGACCGTAGATATGGATCACGTTGTCGGCGAGCCGGTCGTCCTGTTGCTGACGAAGCAGTATGAGGAGTGTCGCCATCTCAGGAGGGCTGAGTGCCTCAGTGGTCTGACGCAGAAGGGTCAGTGCGGTTTCAGGCCCCCGTTCCCTTTCCAGCTCTCCGGCCTGATGTGCGATGAGCCGTGCGGCGGCCATGTCGTTCCAGCTCCGCTGCCGGTCCCCCTTCCGGCGGGGGACCGGCAGCGGAGCTGACGACGTCTGAGTAGCCAAACGCGCTTGCAAGCCGGCTCTGGTCGCCTTCAGTTTTGCTACGACAGCCTTCTGTTCGGCCGCTTCGCGCCTGAGGACGTCCATTTCTGCGACCGCTTGCCTGAGAGCAGAGCACTCGTCCTCCCGTTCCTGCAGCCGCCGGGCGAGATCGTCGATCTCTTCCTCCAGGGCAACGCAGTCCTGACACTTCTCAGTCCGTGCTGCGCCGTGGAGTCCCCTGAGTTGCTCAAGGCTGACGCCGACGGCGTCTTCGCCGCCAGCGTCAGCGCATGCCTGCTTGAAGAAGCTTTCGACCAGGTCAAGCCCGGGGAGTGACTGCCCGCTCAGAGCCCTGGATAAGGCACTTTCGCTACACCTGAGGTGTTCAGCGGCTTTGGCCTGAGTTATTCGGTTCCTGGTGGATTTGACCGGGGTCAGATGGCGGCACACCTCTTGCAGGGCCTTGGCGAGAGCTTGCCTGCCAGGCGGAACGTTGCTGCGGAATTCCTTGTCGATCCATCTCGGCACCGTGGAACCATCCGTATACGTCATGGACATGCCGCCATACCCCGCCAGTTGAGAACTGTCTTCATCAGATCCAGTAATTGTGCATCAGCTGACCGCAGTTGGTGTTCTTGCGAGTTCTGGAGCAAGTGTTCTGGCGCTGGACTTCTATTCGGTGCCTGGTGTCGACTAGAGGAACCGCCCGGGAAACGGGGGCGCACGACCACGCACGAGGCGATCACGCGCTTTGTGCGGTCTGACGCGGCCTGAGTGCCGCACGACTTGTGACCGGAGGCGATGGATGACGCTGCCGTCTTGGCAGGACAAGAAGCTGGGAAGCATGGCTCGGGCCGCGTTGTGGCTGGTGACCGTCGTAGGGGAAGGGAACATTTTTACGAAGGCCGCACTGCGTGAGGCGTTCCCCGAGGTGGCCCAGATCGACAGGCGGCTCCGTGATCTGCGCAAGTACGGCTGGCGCATTGATACGAGTCGCGAAGACGCTGAGCTGAAGCAGCAGGAGCAGCGGCTCGTGAAGCGGGGAGCCGACGTGTGGATCCCCGGTCAGGCGAAGGCTCCGAAGCACGAGAACAGCCTCACTCCGGCGCAGCGTACGAAGATCCTCCAGGCGGACAACTACCTGTGCCGCACCTGCGGGATCGGGGTCGGTGAAGAGTACGGAGACGGCGTCGAGCAGGCGCAGCTGAACGTGGCCCGCCGCAAGGTACTCCTCTCCGATGGTGAGGTCGAGTACCAGTTCGTCACGGAATGCAAGCGGTGTGGGCTGGGGAGTTCCGGACGCGAGGTCGACCTGGGTGCCGTACTGGAGATGGTGGAGGCTCTGTCTCCCGTCGAGCGCCTGACTCTGGCCGGCTGGATGGCTGCGGATCAGCGCACTCTGAGTCCGCTGGACAAGCTCTGGGGCCTCCTGCGGACCCTTCCGGAAGAGTCCCGGACGACGGTCGCTGACGCTCTCGACGACATGGACGACTAGGCGAAGTACGGGACGGAGAAAAGCGATGCTGCGGGAGTTCCCGCCGCCGCCGCGGGCGGCCGAGTTCAGCGAACTGATCAAGAAGAGGGTTGAGGAGGTCAAGGCGGCCGGCGGCACGAGGGAGACGGTCACGGTCGACTGGAACGAGCAGCAGGCCCATGTCGAGGTCATCGACCTTCCGCTCAGCGGGCTTTACTTCAACCCCGGAACACATCGTATCCGTGCTCAGCGAAGCCACGACGCTGCCCGGGATGAGGTTCTGGAGAAGGACCCGTGGAGTGCCGAGAGCCAGGACTACCTGATGTTCCTCCTCAAGGCATCGCCGACGGATCCGAACCTGCGTGACCCGGAGTTCGACAAGCTCCAGGACAGCCTGAACCAGTTCGGCCAGAACGATCCCGGCCTGGTGACGCACCACGGCGTACTGGTGAACGGCAACACGCGTGCCGCAGCCCTCCGTGACCTGGGCGTGCAGTCGATGCGCGTGGGTGTCCTGCCGGAGTCGTTCACCTGGGCGGATGTCAACGCCGTCGAGTTGTCGCTCCAGCTGCGCAAGGATCACCGCCGCGACTACTCGTACATCAACAGGCTCCTGGCTATGGAGGAGCAGGCATCCCTGGGACGGACGCCGGAACAGATCGCGAAGGACTTCCGCATCCAGGTGAAGACCTACCACCAGGAGAGGTGGATCCTGAGCACCATCCGGGAGCTGATCGACCGCAGCAAGAGCGGCGGTGGTGTCGCGCTCAGGCTCGTTGACTGGGAGGGCGCTCAGGAACGGCTGAAGGAACTGCACCGCCTGTACCTCAAGCTGGAATCCGTGGACCGTGACCAGGCTGAGGTCCTCAAGGAATTTCGCTTGGCCGCGATTCTCCTCGACTTCTCCAAGACTGATGTCCGGCACATCGACGAGGAGTTCCTCAAGGAGGGTTACCTGACGAGGTCGCTGCCGGCGGCTTTGGCCGTGGGCGGTTCTGACGCGACCCAGCCGGAAGAGGTCTCCATCCCGGGTCTCGACCTCACGGTGCCGGCGACTTCCTCGGTGGTGTCCGAGGCGAGGGCCTTGAACGACCAGATCCTCCGTGCCAGTGCGGCAGTCCGCAGCGCGGCACCGGACCTGCCTGACAGCGACAAGGCGCAGGACCAGGCAGTGCTCGATGGGGCCAGGAAGGCCTTCGACGAGGCGATCGAGTCCGCTGGACGTAACGCCCGTCTGAGGAAGCGGAAGCAGATGGCTCCCGCACGACTCGCGGAGGCGTGCGCGAGCATCGATCAGTGTGTGATGGACCTGGTGCAGGCCCGCACGTCGCAGAGTCTCGACGAGGAGGTCTTCGACGAGGCAGTCCTGAAGCTGCGTGGCAGCCTCCGGAGGCTCGCCCAGCAGGCTGGGCGGGGGCTGCCTACTCCCGGCGACGGTGTGGCCTGGTTGCTGGAGGCCGTGGCCGCGGAGGGCTCTCGTTGAGCGGCGGCATGACGGGGACGTCCCTGCACCTGGGATTCGACGAGACGCGTACACGCGTCGTTCTGAGGACGACTGACCAGTACCAGCAGGACCTCGTCCAGCTGGCCGCCCGTTTCCGCACGGGCGGCCAGCTTGGCCCGCTCACTGCCTCAGTCGCCCTGGATGAACTCCTCGCCGATCTGGCGGTGCTCGGTGGCTGGCCACACCGTGAGGGCGTGGAGTGGGCTCCTGAGCTGCGGAACCTGGTGTCGGGCGTCGTCAGGGATGCCAACACGGTCAAGGAGCGCCTCGCCGGCGCCCAGCCGCGCGGTGAACTGTCGCCCGACGACGTTCCCAGCTTGCTGGGAGACATGTGGGATGCCTCGCTCAGCGAGTTCCAGCTCCGTGACATCGCGAAGCTGCTCTCGCTTCAGCATGGAGCGAACTTCAGTGTCCCGGGCGCGGGGAAGACCCGGGTTGCCCTGGCGGTGTACGCGGCGCAGAAGACTCAGGAGCGTGTGAGGCGGGTCCTGGTCGTGTGCCCCAAGTCGGCTTACGAGTCCTGGCGTTACGAGACGGCCGTGTGCTTCCGCTATCCGCTGCGGACGCACGTCCTCGACGGTTCGATGGATCAGTGGGCCGAGGTGCTGATCGTCAACTACGAGCGCCTGGATCGCTCACTGGCCACTCTGGCCAGCTGGCTGAAGGCGGCGCCATCGATGATCGTCCTTGACGAAGCCCACAGGATGAAGCTTGGTGCGCGCGGGACCTACGGTGCCGCGTGCATGGCGCTGGGCCCTCTGGCCGAGCGGCGCATGATTCTCACCGGTACGCCGGCGCCGAACGGTTCAAAGGACCTGGAGAATCTGCTGGGTTTCGTCTGGCCAGGACACGGACAGCGGAGCGTGGTGCAGGCCGTGGCGGGTGGGGACCTGGCCTATGCCAGTTCTGTCCTGCGACCGCTGTTCACCCGGACGACGAAGCAGGAGCTGGGTCTGCCGCCTGTGCACCTCAGGATGCGCTACGTCGACATGCCGCCACTGCACGACGAGATCTACAGCTCGCTGGTGGGAGGCATGAACAAGGGGACCACCCGGGACGATCTCAGTTCTCTGGGCAAGACAGCACTGCGGCTGCTCATGGCAGCGACGAGCCCCGCACTGCTTCTCGAAGGGGGGAGCCGGTACGAGCCGCTGGCGTATCAGCTGCCGCCGTTGGACATCCCGCAGGGCAGCTCCCTCTACTCGCTGATGCAGAATCTGCCGGACTACGAACTGTCCCCCAAGTACAAGGAGACGGTGACGATAGTCGCGGAGAACGCGGCGCAGGGCCGTAAAACGCTCGTGTGGACGACCTTCGTCAGGAGTCTGACGACCCTGGAACAGATGCTCGGGAAGTACAGCCCGGCTGTCGTTTACGGGGGTACACCCGACCGGGACGAACAGCTCAGGCGCTTCCGCGAAGACCCGAGCTGCATGGTGCTGATTTCGAACCCGGCGACCCTGGGAGAGGGCATCAGCCTGCACCACGTGTGCCACGACGCCGTCTACGTGGACAGGGACTTCATGGCCGGCCGGTTCCTTCAGAGCCTTGACCGGATCCATCGCCTCGGCCTCGCCCCGGGGACGGACACCCGGGTCACCGTGCTGGGAGTCCGGAAGACCATTGACGAGGTGGTCGCGATGCGTCTCGAGAGAAAGCTGGAGTTCATGGGGAAGATCCTCGATGACCCCACAGTGCAGCAGCTGGCGGACTTGCAGGAAGAGCCGTCGGTTGCGGCAGGTCTGGCACCAGGTGACATTGAGGCCCTGCTGCGGCACATGGGTAACAGCTAGCCTGACGGCGAGTTCGGACGCCGTGCAGGAGCCCCTGGCGGGGCTGTGGAGCTGTGGTGGTGGGAGACTCTTGTGTCAGAGGCGGCGAGCAATCGCCGCCTCTGCAAGACCTGGCACCGTTTTTCAGCCATCCCGGAAGGAGCGCCATGCGCCCCAGCGGCCGACCTCATCCGCAGTTCACCCCGCCACTGACCTCGGTAGAGATCTGTGCCGGGGCAGGCGGGCAAGCCGTTGGTTTGCATAACGCTGGCTTCGATCACAGGGCGCTCGTGGAGTGGGACCGGCACGCCGTGCGCACCCTCGCGGCGAACGTCGGAGGATGGCCAGGATGGACTCCGGAGCGGGCAGCTTCCCTTGAACCGATGGATGTCAAGGAGTTTCTTGGGTCAAAGGTTCATAGTGGCCTTGGGCTTGATGTAGGCGATCTTGATCTCCTCGCGGGCGGAGTTCCGTGCCCTCCCTTCTCTCTGGCTGGCAAGAGGCTCGGCAAAGACGATGAGCGAGACCTCTTTCCGGATGCTCTGCGCATTGTCAACGCTCTCCGGCCCAAGGCGGTGATGATCGAGAACGTGAGGGGTATTCTTGAGCCGCCTGAGGTTTTTATTGATTACCGAAACCACATCTTGAGTGAACTGCGAGACTACGGTTATGCGGTTCCGGTCATTGAGGATCACTGGCTTCCCGAGAAGCAGGATCTGGCGATGCGGAGTGTCTGGCGGAGGGTAGACGCAAGACACTTCGGTGTACCGCAACTGCGTCCGCGCGCAATCCTCGTTGCCATCCGGCAGGATATTCTCGAAAAAAATGGCGTCGAGTTTGTGTGGCCTCGACGCCTTAAAGGTGAGCAGGCAACGGTTCTCGGGGAACTGCACGACAGCATGAAATTGCGTTGTGAGCAGTATTGGGACAAGAACTGGCGAGGCGAGGAGCCTCAGCCCGGTGATCTTACCGGCGAGAAGGTTTTCCATAATTGGCTCAGAAAAGCAGGAGAAGCGGCGAGTGCCGGAAAGGGTGTTGCGCCGACGCTGGTGGGAGGCTCAAGGAAGCACGGTGGCGCTGACCTGGGGCCGACCAGGGCCAAGCGGGCTTGGGCTGACCTTGGAATCAATGCCATGGGTGTCGCCAACGACCCGAAGGAATGCGACCCCGAGCGTGATCTTTTCCGGGCAGCTGGGCCCATGCTGACCGTCGAGCAGGCGGCGATTATCCAAGGCTTCCCCACCGGGTGGAAGTTTGCAGGGCGAAAGACAGCGCAGTATCGCCAGGTTGGAAACGCTTTCCCTCCCCCGGTTGCGGAGGCCGTTGGACGCGCTATTGCCGCCGTACTGCGGCCCGACCGGCGAGGCGAACTGCTTCGGGATTACCAAATGGATGGCCAGGGCGACGAATCCGGCGAAGAGGGCCCTGAGCAGATGTCTCTTCCGGTGTCAGGACTCTTGCGAGTTCGCTCTGCGCGTGAGGACCGTCGCGGCAATTATGTCCGCGCAGGCGTCTGAAGCTTCATGCTCCCAGAAGCGGAGTACAAGCCACCCCGCTTCTGTGAGTTTTTGGTCAGTATCACGGTCCCGTTCCATGTTACGCAGAATCTTTTCCGACCAATACCCTTGGTTTGTCTTTGGCGCCACGTAATGCTGCGGGCAGCCGTGCCAATAGCATCCGTCAATGAATACAGCCACTTTTGCGGGGCGGAAGACCAAGTCAGCTGTCCGGCGAAGATCCGGCAGCGGACGGGCGGCTACGCGGTATCGCAGACCTTGGGCATGCACGAGGCGGCGGATTAGCTGCTCGGGCTTTGTGTCGCGGCTCCGGATCGCCTGCATGTTGCGGCGGCGGGCAGCGGACGATGCCCAGGAGCCTGGCGGCGCTTCCCATTGCAGATCATCAGACACGCCTCAGAGCGTAGACCGCGGCGGGTCGCAGCGGGGCGCGTGGGGCTGTCTGCCGATGGGGACAGAGGGGCACCTGGTGCCCGAGACGGGGCCGACCCGGTGCGGGACGGCCCCGACCCTCGCGGAAGGGATCAAGGCGCGTCGGCTGGAACTGTCGCCTCAGAGGCGTAGCGAGAACTCTTGGCACGGAAACGCACCAGTCGACGGTCAGCGCTTACCGCTGAGGTGGGCGGGATCAAGGTAAAGGCCATAACGATCTTCGACGGGTCGGCCGAGCCGTTCCGCACGACGGCCTGCACGTCGCTGTGGCTGTCCCCCTCCACCACGGGGTACAGGAGCACTACTCCTGTCGTGGATCCGATTCCGGACCCCTGGCCAGAATGCGCGTCGGGGGAGCCAGCCTCACCTATCAGGCGCTGTGCCGCGGTGCGGTGCTCGACGCTGGCGATGCGGCCGAAGGACGTCTTGCCGGCCTGCCGACTACGGCGGACCAGGGAAAGCGGCAGAGAACCGAGCACACGGGCCTCAATGCGCGTGCCTGTGGCCAGACGCGGGGATATGAGCAACCAGTCGTCCACCTTGGCGAGCGTGCCGTCGAGCTGGCTGAGATAAGTCAGATGGGGATCGAAGTGGCCTGGACGTTCCCATTCAAGCTGCGACAGTGCGCTGACGAGGTTCCTGTGAGAGACGGTGCCGGTCAGTGCCTCGAAGGTGCGCGCGAGCGAGCTGGAGCCGTCTGGCGGATTGGTGAAGGCGACCGGGGCGGAGCTGAGCTCGTCCAACAAGGGGCGCCACCTCTCGGTGTTGCGCTTGAGCACCATATTGCTCAGCGGATAAGCGGCCGGCTCAATGGGGCGGCCGGGTGACTGGATCTCCACCAGCTCCGCATTGAACATCTTGTTGCGGGCGGAAGGCTTGATCCAGGGCAGATGCTGCGCCACGAGGGGAGGTACCTGCATAGGGGTAATCTGCGGCTGGCCGTCGACCACCGTGGCGTACTGGGCCAGCTGCTCCCGGAACATCTCCTCGTCGCGGCAGATCGCTTCGTAGGCCTCGTACAGATCGGCGTACCCGTTGCGGCCGAAAGGCTCCTCCCGGCCGATGTAGAGCCGGACCAGATCCCGGTACCCAGGCCGGAAGCCGAACCAGCGGCCCATCTGCATCAGGGTGTCCGCCTGCTGGGTGGTGCGCCGGTAGTAGGTGATCGTCAGGCCTTCCACGGTGAAGCCGCGAGAGAGCTTCGTTCCACCGACGAGAATCTTCCAGACGTGCGGCGTCCGGTCGAAGTCCAGGTTGAGCTGGTCGAAGTAGCGGTCCGAGTCGCCGTTCACGACGATGACCGGCTGACCACCTGAGCCGATGCGCTGACGTGCGCCATTCACGTAAGGACGCAGCGCCTCATAGGTGGCGGGAGCAGGGAGACCGGAGGCGCGTGCCTCGCTGACCAAAGCGAAGTCCGAAGCCCACAGCGCGGCCAGGCGCTCATGTCCGGCGGTCGAGCTGTAACCGGCCTGGTGCCACATGGAATTGATCCGCAGTGCGAGATCCGCGTGGTCGTCCTTCCGCACCGACTGGTGCGCGAGCATCGTGTGGTGCCGGAACGGGCCGTCATCCACACCATGATCGGCCCGGTACAGCTTTAGCGCGCCCGACAGAACGAAGGCGTCCATGGCTTCCTGGAGACGGTCGCCGGTGGACTCGTTAACGTCCCGTATATGCGCTTTCTCCTGGGAGTTGGCATGCGTGCGCTCCTCCATGGGGATCGCCGAATCCAGGTCGTGGAAGTCCTGGGCACCCATGTACCCGGAGGGGCGAGGAAGCGAAATCAGGAAGTCGCTGGGGAAGATGTCCTCATCGTCACCTGGATCGATGAAGACATTGGCGAAGGGGGTCGCCGTGTAGCCGATGTACTGCGCACGCGGAAGCAGCTCCAGGAGCTGGGAGAGCAGCCCATTGATGGCCGTGCGCTCAGGTCTGCCCTGCTCCCACTTCTTGGGATCCAGGGTGTTGACGGAGGCCTGGTCGGACTCGTCATCGATGATCAGGGCGGGCAGCTCGCCGAGCAGCCCATGGATTTGCTTGAGGTCCTTGACGAGCTTGGTCAGAACGGACTTGTTCTTCTTCACCACCAGGATGCGGGCGGCGGCGTGGTGGAGGTTCGCAGGGTCGTGCAGCGGACGGGTTGGTTCACGCTTTTCGAACTCAAGGGCCCGGATGCCCTGCGCCAGGCTCTTGTAGTCCTTGTCACGGGTCGTCAGGCGCTCGATGTCGAACGCACCAAGGACGGACGGCCGTGCGCCATGCCGAACGAACTCGTGCCAGTCCGCGTCGTCGTCCCCTACGTAGTCCACGCCTACGAGGGAGTCGAGGTCCGTGATGTCCGCACCCCGCAGGATGTTCTCCTGCCCGATCAGCTCCATGTCGAGGCGGCGCTGGGTCTGAGCACGCAGCAGGTTGAGTGTGCCGCCGAGCACGATGACGAGGCGGTAGCCAGCGTCGATCGCCTTGGCGGCGACGCCCGTGAAGTTGGCGGTCTTGCCTGACTGCACGTATCCGACGACCAGGCCCTTCGCCTGTCGAGCCGTCGGCTGTTCTGGATCAGTGAGGCGTTCCACGACTGCCCGGCTCGCTTCATCGAGGCTCGCGATCGCGGCGTCGGACCAGCCCTTGGCGCGGAGTTTCCCCTCGTACGACGTCCAGTAGAAGGACCGGGCTGCCGCTCGCTCAGCGGTGTACCAAGGAGTGAACTTGCGCGTGATCACTGTGGGTCTTGGGATCTTGGCCACGGGTATGGCGTCATCCAGCGCCTTCCGCACGTCCTCTCCGAACCGGAGCCGGTCGTACACGGCCACGCGGCGCTCATCTGTGCGAGCGGGGGTGGCCAGCGCCCAGTGAGGAGCTTCGGCGAAGTCCCAGGTGGTGAGGTGGCGGCTCCACAGAGCTCTGAGTGCCTCATCGCCGCTGACCAGGTAGGTGTGAAACAGCTCCTCGCTCAGGTCGGCGTCCGGGTAGTCCTCATCGGCGGCGAGAGCGGCCCATTTCGCGAAATGCTTGGGCGCGCTTCGCATGCCTGCCAGTGCGTCGGTGTGAATCTCAAGGAGCAGGGTGGCTGGGGTATCACTCATGTGAAGTCCTCGGTGCGGATCAAAGGCGAAGTTGTTGCGTCGCTGGCGTCAGGAAGGTGACTGCGCACGCCTCGCGCGCTGTGCGTCCACCGAAGCCATGAGGATGGTGTTCCAGTAGTCCAGACGGTCCTGACGACTACGCTCCCAGCGCCCCAGTCCGAAGCAGTCCTCAAGAAGCAGGTACAGCAGGGTCTTCGCCACGGGGACATCGTTTGCTCCACCGCGCCTGCCGTCGTTGAAGTCCTCCCGGTATGCCTTGTTGAGGATGACGACGTTGCGCTCACGGTCCAGGTCGAAGAACTGGTCGAGGGGGAGCGAGCCCCAGGTGAAGGTGATCGGTTCCTCGCCTGGCTTCTCTGGCAGTTCTTCCTTGATGACCCGCTTGACCTTTGGATCCAGGCCCTTGCCTGGAGGAGTTACCGCCTTACGGACGATCTCGTTGCGCCTCGAACCGTCCCTGTAGGCGGTCTCGGCGTCAAGCATGTAACTCCGGAAGGTAAGTCCCTTAGAATCCACCGCCTTGTCCAGGCCGTCAGTGAAGGCCGGCGTGACGGTGACGTTCTCCTTCTTCACGTCGAGACTCAGGACGTTGTTCTCATGAGATGGAAGGTCGATCGCGACGCGGGCGAGAACCAGGTGACCTTCGGGGTTCCGCCAGCCGTTCCACCCACCAGCTTGTACGAGGCGGTCGTTCCGGTAGAAGTAGAAGCCTTGTCTGTCTGTCAGCGAACCGATCTGGCGGAAGCCTGCCTGCTTGGACTTGGCCTGCCAGATGTGGGCCTTCAGCCGCATGTCTCCCAGGCCTTCCACCGGAGCGGTGAACTCCCGGGGGTAACCCGCCTTGCCCGGCACTTTGTACCCGAAGGGGTCCAGTGCCTCTACGGCGATATGGTCCACTTCCTCGCCGAGACCCTGCCCTCCGATGCCGACATCCCACACCGCGATGTCGAGGTTGAGGCCGCGCTGCAGATACCTGTGGAGATACAGGCCGAGGTGGGTCTCGAGGCGGGAGATCGCCTTGGACAGGAACTGATCGCTCTGGCCCCGCGCGACTGTCTCGAAGGCTCGCACCCCATCCCAGCGCACGATGGTTCCCTGCCACTCGATGACTCCGTCGTACCGGTCTACGAGTTCCTGCGCGTACCGCGGGTCGACAGTGTCGCAGCGGAAGCTGTCTTCGATGCCCTCCGCGGTAAGAAGACGACCCGCGGCGCGGCTCCGCCGAGTGCGGCTGACTACGGTGAGTGAGGAAGCGTGGGACAGGGAAGCCGCCTTCAGCCCCGTGCCGTACATGCCGAGAGCGCCTTCGCCGTAGTCGCGGCGGTGGCCCACCGTCATCGCGGCATCCAGATCCCCTTCGTCCATGCCCTTGCCGTTGTCGATGATCAACAGGGTGAGGATCCGGTCGGCATCACGCAGGAAGTGCACGACGATCTTGTCGGCTTCGGCGTCGATGGAGTTGTCGATGAGGTCAGCGACGGCGACCTCGAAGCCGTAACCCTGGTTGGTCAGGGCCCTCCCGTAGCCCGCATCTGGCGGCAAGTGTGTGCTGCCGGTTGTGGGGACGTCGTACTGCCATTCGGTACCGGGCTCGTAGGGCATGTTTCCTCAAGGCACAGGTCAGGGCCTGCTCCACGAGTTAGCAGCCCCCTACACACAGCAGATGGAGGATGTGACCGTACTGCAAACGTTGGACACAGGGGGAGGCAGATGCCGAACAAGGGCGATAAGTCCCTTATTCATCCACGGCTTTGGCCAGGAATATTCATTACATGTACCGCTTTATGTGCATCAATTATCTGAATGCCCTGTATGGACTGTGGGCATGGTTCCAGGAGGTCCGGGTTGCGCCCTTGAATGTAAGGGCGGGTCGGACTGCCCGCTTCCTGGCCAGCGTCGCGCCTCCGCGCCCCCGACTCAAGGGCGCTGCGCGTCGCCTTCGGTGATGGCCCTTCGGGCCACCCTTGACTCGGGCCGCTCCGGCACGGGGGAGTAGCGAGCGGGCGGCTCGGAGAGGGCGAGGGGCCAGGCGGGGGCCACCCACCGGTCGTTGAGGGGTGGGCCGGAGGTGGGGGTGCGGACGCGCCTCGCCAGCACGCCGGGTCAAGCGGCGTGCGGTGTGTGGGGGAGGGGCAGGGTGCTACGCGCCGTGGCAACCCTGGTAAGCCCGCCCCGACCCACACCAGCAAACCGCCCCCCGCTGCGGAGGCCACCGCACCGCCCGCCCCCGTGCCGCCAGCGTCGTCGCGTACTGCGGCAGCAGGGACGTGTCCTCCGGGGACGCTCCCTCCGACGCCGCGAACGCCTCGTAGGACGGGACCGTGCCTGTGACGATGCCCAGGTTGGGGGTTCCGGAGGAGGCCAGTTCGCGCAGGGACGCCTCTATCGTCGCCAGGTGGGCCTCGTGGGAGGGGTACTCCGAGGACAGGGACGGGTACGCGCCCACCAGTTCCGCCAGTTCGCCCGCCGGCCAGTGCAGTACCGCCACCGGGAACGGGCGGGACAACGCCTCCCGGAAGGTGCCGAGTTCCGCGCGCAGCCGGGAGATCTCCGCCGCCAGCTCCGCCGGGTTGTCCGAGCCCAGGGACCAGACGCGCTTGGGGTCGTGGAGCTCGTCCAGGGAGACGGGGGAGGTGTGCAGGGTGTCGGCCAGGACGTCCCAGTCGTCGTGGGTGAGGCCCAGCATGCGGCGGACCCTGTGGCGGCCGAAGAGCAGCGGATGTGTGGCGTACGGGGGCTCCTGGACGTCCGCGAGGAGGAGACGTACGCCCTCCGTGAACGTCTCCTGGGCCGCTTCCAGCTCGTCGTGGGCCTCCAGGGACTCCGCCACGATCACCCACGGTGCCGCGTCGCGCGGGGACGCCGACCGGATGCCGTCGATGATGGCTCTGGCCTCCGCCTCATGGCCGTACTCCCAGAGGTTCGAGGCCTTGAGGGCCCGTACCAGGAAGGGGTTGTCCAGGGCGTCCCCGGACGACAGCAGGCGGTCGTAGAGCGCGGTCGCGGCGGGGCGGTCGCCGGACAGTTCCAGGTGGGCCGCGGCCTGCAGGAGCAGGGCCTCGGCGTCCTCCGGATACAGGCCGGCGGTCCGCTCCAGGCGTGCCGCTTCGGCGGTGTGGTCGACGTTCTCGGCAGGAGTGTCGGGGCGCATGGGGGACACGGTATCGCCGAGCGGTGACAAAGGAGAGAAAAGGGGAGGGAGGTGCAGGTCAGGGAGAGGGAGGTGCAGGCCAAGGAGAGGGAGGTGCAGGCCAGGGCCGGTGGGCGGTCCCGGGCCGGAGCCCTCCCGGCACCGACCCTGGTCCCGGCCCTCGCGGCACCGGCACCGGCACCGGCACCGGCACCGGCCCTGGTCCCGGCCCTCGCGGCACCGGCACCGGCACCGGCCCTGGTCCCGGCCCTCCCCGCACCGGCACCGGCCCTCGTCCCAGCCCTCCCGGCCGGTCGCGGTCCGAGGCCGTCCGGTCCGGTCGTTCCCTAGATCGTCACGCCGTCGATCTGCAGCGTCTGCACCGCCTTCGCCGCGAACGGGACGCTCACGCTCTTGCCGCTCAGCCGTGTGTCCGAGTAGGCCGCGTACTTGTCGCCGCCCGTCGTGACCGTGTTCCAGCGCGGGACCAGGCCGCCCGAACCGCCCGTGACCGTCGTGAAGCGGGACAGGTCGAAGGTCAGGGTCTGGGCCGAGGCCGCCGTGTTCACGGCCACGATCACCAGGCGCCTCGCCGTCGCGTCGTAGGCCGCCGCCGCGTAGCCCACGCCCGTGTCGAGGATCCGCATGCCCGGGCGGATGTGACGGCTGAACTGGGCCATGACGTAGTACTTCGGCTGCACGGTCGTCGGCTGCAAAGTGCCCGCGTCGTACGCGATCATCGCCCAGCCCGCCGACGGGTCCATGACCTGCCAGTAGACCCACGCTGTGGGGTGCAGCCAGCGGAAGTCGAGGCAGAGGTTCGACGCCATGGTCAGGCCGGTGCCGTCGCTGTCACCCGTCTCCGAGTTCCACAGCTTCTTGCCGGAGGTGGTCACCACGTCCGTGTACAGCAGGTCCCTGCGCCCGCCCGAGCCCTGGTAGCCGTGCACGTTGACCTGGCTGACCAGGGCCTTGGTCGAGGAGCCGAAGGAAGCCCAGGTCGAGCGGGCCGTGTCGTAGTTCGTCTCGTCGGACGCGGCGATGCGCAGGCCGGTGAGGCCGCGCTTGTCCAGTTCACTGCGCATGTAGGGGAGGACGGCCGCCTGGACGGCGGGGTCCATGTGGCAGCCCTCCTGGGTGCCGGTGGCGGTCCACCAGGTGGAGGCCGGCTCGTTGAAGGGGTCGACCGTCGCGAAGTTCACGCCCCAGTTCGACTTCGCGCGCAGGGCCACGGCCGCCAGGTGGGAGGCGTGCTGGCGGTAGTTCCAGGTCTGGAGGTTGTTGCCGCCGCCCGCCGCGCCCGACGGGTTGTGGTTGGCGCACATCCACCACATCGGGGAGTTCGCGAAGAGCTCGGACACGGCGCCGCGTTGGGTCGCCTTCGTCAGCATCGCCCGCTGGTTCGCGTCCGCCGACCAGTTCCACGCCGAGGACGCCGGGTCCTCGTTGTTCCAGTCCTGCCAGAAGCCCTCGATCTGCTTGAAGGCGGGGATGTTGGGCGACTCGGCCATCGTCGTGCCGCCCACGCTGTTCCAGCTGCACGCGCCCAGGTTGTAGCGGGCGATGTTCAGGCCGAGACCGGGGAGCGTCGCACCGCCGTACGACACCGACTTGGTGGTGAAGAAGAGGTCGGCGAAGTCGTCCCGGGCGCCGAAGACGTTGGCCCACCAGGCCAGGGACGTGCCCCAGCCCTCCCAGGTGCCGTACGACGTACCGGGGTTGACGGCGACGGTGGCGTCCGCGTGCGCGGTGCCCGTCGCCAGGGCGCTGCCGAGGACGGTACCGCCGGCGGCCGCCAGCAGTGTTCTGCGTCGGATCATGGCTTCTCCGATTCGATCGACGACCGGTTCCTGAACCGGTGCCGTGGCCTGTCCCGCTGATGCCAGGACGAAGCATCGGGTGCGGCGCGTGAGGTTGTCGAGAGGTCTGACAGCGCTTTCTGCAGCCCTTTCTCAAACCGGTGGAGGAAGTCCGGTATCCCGAACATCCGGGGATTTCGGCGGCTCCGGTCACCGCAATCTCTGTGGGGGTCCGCCACCGGCGAGGAGCGTCGCGCCGGCCGCGACCTTGGCGGCGCGGGCCAGGGTGAACAGCCCGGTCGATGGTGAACGCGCCGCGGACGGACCGCGGTGCGGTCGAGTCCGAAACGGCGGCTGCTACAGCCGATCGCGAACGATCAGGTATAACAAGCCACAACAGAGCCATGATCGAGGCATAGCCGAGGCATGACCGAGGCATGACTGAGGCAGGACAAGCAGACGTACGAACGCCGTGCGAAGGTCGTGCGAACTTCGTACGAAGCGTACGAGCCGTACGAGGCGTAGGCGTTCGAGACGTCAGGGAGGAAGGAGGCCGCTCGTGATCCGCAACTGGACCCACTCGCGCCCCGCCGCCGCCCTGCTGATCCTCTTCCTCGACGTCGTACTGCTCGATGTCGGCAGCCTCTCCGCCACCGTCGCGCTCGCCGCGACCGCCGCGGCCGGTTCCGCCCTCGCCGTCTGCTCCCTCCTCGCGGCGCGCGCCGCGCCCGCCGTCGCGCCCACCCGGGTGCGCACGGCCATCCGCGACCGCGCCCGCCGAACGGCGTTCCTGCCCCAGCGAGATCCCGACGCCAAGGGGCGCACCCGCCCCCGAGCACCCGGACACGCCCTCCCGACGACCGTCGCGTAGGGCACGCAGCCTCCTCTTCCCTCTCACGGGACCGTGCCTTTGCGCGGGTCGTCATGCCGTCCCTCACCACTCCCGGCACGACGAGACCCCCGGAGGGCTCACCCATGTCCGTTTTCGCCGACCTGGTCCAGCACCTGGCCGACCTGCTCCAGCCGCTGTTCGGCGCGACCGCGGCCGCCGCCGCGATCGTCCTGTTCACCGCACTCGTACGACTCCTCGTGCACCCCCTGTCCCGGGCGGCGGCCCGCGGACAGCAGGCGCGGACCCGGCTCCAGCCGAAGATCGCCGAGCTGCGCGCCCAGCACGCGAAGAACCCCGAGAAGCTCCAGAAGGCCGTCCTGGCCCTGCACACCGAGGAGAAGGTGTCGCCGCTGGCGGGCTGCCTGCCCAGCCTGTGCCAGGCGCCCGCGTTCTTCCTCCTCTACCACCTCTTCTCCAGCGGGGAGATCGGCGGACAGGCCAACGAGCTCCTCTCGCACCGGCTGTTCGCCGCGCCCCTCGGTGACCGCTTCACGGACGCGCTCGGCGACGGCGGGCTGTTCGGGGCCGCGGGGCTCGTCTACGTCGGCCTGTTCGCGTTCGTCACCGCGGTCGCCGCCTTCAACTACCGCCGTACGAAGCGGATGACGGCCGCGAATCCGGCGGCGTCGGTGGGGGACGGCGGGCAGGTGCCCGGGATGGGTGCGATGACCAAGGTCATGCCGTTCATGTCCTTCTTCACGCTCTTCACCGTGGCGGTCGTGCCGCTGGCCGCCGCGCTGTACGTGGTGACCAGCACGACGTGGAGCGCGCTGGAGCGGGCCGCTCTCTACCGGTGAGCCTCCGTCGGTGAGGTCCGGTCCGTGGATCGGAGTCCGTGGATCGGAGTCCGTAAATCGGAGGTCCAGTCAGTGGACCGGAGGTCCAGTCCGTGAACCGGGTATTGCGGACGGGACGCCGACCTTGGACGATCGACCAGTCATCCGATGGCTGCACCCGTCGGTCGACGTGCCCGCGATCGAGGGAGATTGTGCTCATGAAGTTGCTGCGAGTCGGTACGGCGGGGGCGGAGCGGCCCGCGCTGCTCGACGCCGGGGGAACCCTGCGGGACCTGTCCGGCGTCGTCCCGGACATCGACGGACCGCTGCTCGCCGACGACGCCGCGCTCGGCCGGGTCCGCGCCGCCGTCGACGCGGGTTCACTGCCCGCGCTGGACGCGGACGGGCTGCGGACCGGGCCGCCGCTCGCCCGGATCGGCAAGATCGTGTGCATCGGGCTGAACTACCACGACCACGCCCGGGAGACGGGATCCGAGCCGCCCGCCGAGCCGGTGATCTTCTTCAAGGCCGCGGACACGGTGGTCGGCCCCTACGACACGGTGCTGGTCCCTCGCGGGTCCGTGAAGACCGACTGGGAGGTCGAGCTGGCGGTCGTCATCGGACGTACGGCCCGGTATCTGGGGTCCGCCGAGGAGGCGCTGGCCTGCGTCGCCGGATACGCGGTGGCGCACGACGTGTCGGAGCGGGAGTTCCAGATCGAGCGGGGCGGAACCTGGGACAAGGGGAAGAACTGCGAGACCTTCAACCCCCTGGGACCGTGGCTGGTGACGGCGGACGAGGTGCCCGACCCGCAGAACCTGTCGCTGCGGCTGTGGGTCAACGGCGAGCTGAAGCAGGACGGGACGACCGCGGAGCAGATCTTCCCGGTGGCCGAAGTGGTGCGGTACGTCAGCCAGTTCATGACCCTGTACCCCGGTGACGTGATCAACACCGGGACGCCGGCCGGGGTGGCGCTCGGAGCACCCGACCCCAAGCCGTTCCTGCGTGCGGGGGACGTGGTGGAGCTGGAGATCGAGGGCCTCGGCAGGCAGCGGCAGGAACTCAAGGACGCCTGAGGGGCGGGGAGCCGCGGTGGTCCGGCGGCCACAGGCCGTTCGCGGCGTGTCACGCGGCTCCCCGTCTCAGGGCATCACCTCACGCCAGCAGCGAGGCCAGCCGCTGCCACGCCTCCCGCGGCAGCGCCTCCCGGGCGCCGCCGTCCACCACCTGAAGGGCCACGTGGTCCGCGCCCGCCGCGATGAACGCGTCGATCCGCTCCCGGACGCGGCTCTCCTCGCCCCACGCGAACAGGGCGTCCACCAGGCGGTCGCTGCCGCCGTCCGCCAGGTCGGCCTCCGTGAAGCCGTGGCGCAGGAAGTTGTTGGTGTAGTTGGGCAGCGTGAGATAGAGGGCGAGGAACTCGCGGGCCAGGGCGCGGGCGCGGGCCGGGTCCGTCTCCAGGACCACCGCCAGCTCGGGGGCCAGCAGCGGGGCCTCGCCGAGGATCTCGCGGGCCTGTGCGGTGTGTTCGGGGGTGACCAGGTACGGGATCGAGCCGGCGGCGCGGTCGCGGGCCAGCTCCAGGCTCTTCGGGCCGAGGGCCGCGAGCAGCCGACGGTCCGCCGCGAGCCCCGCCGCGTCCAGGGCGTCGAGGTGGGCGACCAGGGCGGAGTAGGGACGGCGGTACTGCTCCGCGACCTTGGCGTGGCTGACCCCGAGGCCGAGGACGAAGCGGCCGGGGTGCGCGGCCTCCAGCTTGGCGATGCCGGCCGCGGTGTCGGCGGCCTCGTGCTGCCAGATGCTCTGGATGCTGGTGCCGACGGTGATCCGCGAGGTCGCCTCGACGAGCGGTACGGCGTTGCCGACGGCGCTGTTGCCGCCCAGCCAGATCGCGCCGTACCCGAGCTGCTCCAACTCGGCGGCTGCCTCGGCCAGTTCGGTACGCCGGGCCGGGTCGTCGGAACGCAGGCCGACGCTCCAGACGCCGTACCGGCCGATGGATTCCTTCAAGGCGTCACTCATGGATGCGGTTCCTCCGGTCGGTGGGCTGTACAGCGGTACCAACCGGAGGGTGCGCCGGGATCTTCCCTCAGTGGCCCAGGAACTGCTCCAACGCCTCCACGACGAACCGGTGGTCCTGCAACTGCGGCAGCCCGGAGACGGTCACCGCGCCGACCACGCCCACGCCCTCGACCGTGATCGGGAACGAGCCGCCGTGGGCCGCGTACACGTCCGGGTCCAAGCGCGAGGACTCCTCGAACGTCGTGCCCTTGGCGCGAAACCGGGCGCCGACCAGGTAGGAGGCGGAGCCGTAGCGCTCCACCACCCGGCGCTTGCGGGCGATCCAGGCGTCGTTGTCGGGGGCCGAGCCGGGCAGGGCCGCGTGGAAGAGCTGCTGGCCGGCGCGGTGGATGTCGATGGCCACGGGTGCCTGCCGTTCCCGGGCCAGTTCGACGAGGAGGGAGCCCAGCGCCCATGCGTCGTCGTACGTGAACTGCCGGAAGACCAGACGGCGTTCCTGTGCCTCCAGTTCCTCCAGGGGCGGGGTGAGCTCCGGGTGGAACTTCGGGCCGATCTCCTGGTTGTGCGTCACAGCGTCACCGTCATTCCGTCGCGGGCCGAACGGCGTGCCGCCTCCAGTACGTCGAGGGCGGCCGCCGCCTCCAGGGCGGTCACCGGGTGGGGACCGCCGTCGGTGAGGGCCCTGGCCACGGCCGCATAGTAGGCGGGGTAGTCGCCGGGCAGGGTCGGCTCGGGGCGTCCGCCGCCGGTCAGTGGGGACTCCCCGGCGCCGACGCGGCCCCACAGGGACTCGGGCTCACGGCCCCAGTCGGCCGTGGTGCCGGGACGCCGGCCCTCCCGCAGCGCCGCCTCCTGCGGGTCGAGGCCGTACTTCACATAGCCGGCCTTCGAGCCCAGCACCCGGAAACGGGGGCCGAGTTGAGCGGTCGTCGCGGAGACGTACAGGTGGGAACGGACGCCGTTGGTGTGCGTGATCGCGATGAACGTGTCGTCGTCGGTCTCCGCACCGGGACGGCGGATGTCCGACTCGGCGTACACGGAGGCGGCCGGGCCGAAGAGGACCAGCGCCTGGTCGACGACGTGGCTGCCGAGGTCGTACAGCAGACCTCCGATCTCTGCGGGGTCGCCGGACTCCCGCCAGCCGCCCTTCGGCTGCGGGCGCCAGCGTTCGAAGCGGGACTCGAAGCGCCATACGTCCCCCAGCTCGCCGTCCGCCAGCAGTTTGCGGAGCGTCAGGAAGTCGTTGTCCCAGCGGCGGTTCTGGAAGACGGAGAGGAGCAGTCCGCGCTCCTCGGCCAGGGCGGCGAGCTCGCGTGCCCCGGCGGCCGTGCCGGCGACGGGCTTGTCCACGACCACCGGCAGGCCGGCCTCCAGGGCGGCGGTGGCGAGCGGGACGTGCGTCTTGTTCGGGGACGCGATGACGACCAGGTCCAGGTCGCCGGCGCGCTCGAACAGCTCGTCCGCGGTGGCGACCGCGCGCACGTCCGGGAACGCGGCGCGGGCCTGTTCCTGCCGCTCGGGGTTCGAGGTGACCACCGTGTCGAGGGCGAGGCCCTCGGTGGCGGCGATCAGCGGGGCGTGGAAGACGGAGCCCGCGAGGCCGTAGCCGACGAGGCCCACGCGGAGGGGGGTACCAGCCGTACCAGTCGTACCTGTCATGCGTCCCACTTTCGCAACGCTGTTGCCAAAGTGCAAGCGCCGGGGACAATGGTGGCGTGGACAGGGCGAAGAACGGCGGTGCGAGCGGCGGTGCGAGCGGCGGTGCGAGCCGGGGCACGAGGGGTGGCGCCGCGGGTGCGGGTGCGGGTGCGGGTGCGGTGGGCGGGAGGCGCGGGCCGACGGCCGGCGTGAACCTGTTCGCCCTGCGCAGCCACAACACGGCCCTCGTCCTCGACCTGCTGCGCGCGGCGGGCACGCGGGGCATCAGCCGCCTCGAACTCGCCGAACGCACCGGGCTCACCCCGCAGGCGGTCAGCAAGATCACGGCGCGGCTGCGGGACGACGGTCTGGCCGCGGAGGCGGGACACCGCGCGTCCACCGGCGGCAAGCCGCGCACGGTCCTGCGGCTGGTGCCGGAGGCCGGGCACGCGGCGGGGGCGCACCTGGACCGGGACGAGCTGCGGACGGTGCTCGTCGACCTCACCGGGGACGTGGTGGGGGAGCGGCGGGCCGCGCTGGACCTGGGGGCGGGCGCGGACGCTGTGGTCACCGCCGTCGCGCGGGAGACGGAGCGGCTGGTCACCGACGCGCTCGGACCGGCCGCCGACGCGTCCCTCGCCGCGGCCGGCTCCCTCCTCGGACTCGGTGTCGCACTGCCCGGCCCGCTCGACCACACCCGGGGAGTGCTGCACCGGGTCACCGGCTTCCCCGAGTGGGACGGGTTCCCGCTGCGGGACGCGCTGGCGCGGCGGCTGGGCGTACCGGTGGTCGTCGACAAGGACACGAACGCCGCCGCGCTGAGGCTGGCGGTCGGCGGTGAGGACGGGTCCTTCGCCTACCTCCATCTCGGTACGGGGCTCGGCGCGGGCCTGGTGATCGGCGGGAACGTCCACAGGGGCGCGCGGACCGGGGCGGGCGAGTTCGGCCACCAGGTCATCCAGCTGGACGGGCCGGTGTGCGGGTGCGGGAACCGCGGGTGCGTGGAGGCGTTGTGCCTCGGGGCGGTGGCCCGGGGGGAGCCGGCGGAGGCGGCCCGGGTGCTGGGGGAGGGGGCAGCCAACCTGGTGGGGCTGCTCGACATCGACCTCGTGCTGCTGGGCGGCCGGACGGTGGCCCGCGACCCGGAGGTCTTCGTCCGCGGGGTGGCCGCGGTCCTGAAGGCACGGGCCGGCGGCCCCAGCGGGGCGGTACCGGTACGGGTCGCCTCCGGCGGGGTGCGGGGGGTCGCGGAGGGGGCGGCCCAGTTGCTGCTGGCGCCGCTGTTCGGGCGGGGGGACGGCTGACGATGGCTGACGCCACGCCGCCACGTCGCCCCGCCGCCGCGTCCCCGCACAAGCCGTACCGCCGGACCCCCGTGGACCGGCAGGTCCGGCCCGCTGTCACCGCGTCGCCGTAGTACCCGCCGTGGCCGGAGCTCTCGCGGACGGCCGAGGCACAGCGCGACCACCGGGTCCCGTTCGGGCCACGCGGCCCGGGTCAGCACGCGGGGGACCGGCACGGCGGCCGTCACGG